>JAFXRA010000236.1 GCA_017526725.1 Candidatus Rifleibacteriota bacterium | reverse complement strand
TAATTGCATCAGCACCAGTCTTATTAACTATAGGAATAACAACAGCCTGAATTGGAGCAACTCTTGGAGGCAGTCTCAAGCCCTTGTCATCGCCGTGAACCATAATCAAAGCACCGATAATGCGGGTTGAAATACCCCATGAAGTGCTCCAAACGTGTTTGTGAGTTCCGTCTGAATCTAAGAACTGAACATCAAAAGCCTTAGCAAAGTTCTGACCTAAATCGTGAGAAGTGCCAGACTGCAAAGCTTGCCCATCAGGCATCAAAGCTTCGATTGTATAAGTGTTCAAAGCCCCTGCGAATTTTTCCTTTTTGCTCTTTTCGCCTGTTACCAACGGAATAGCCAAATCATTTTCAACAAAATCCTGATAGACTTTGAGCATTGTCATAACTTCTTCTTTGGCTTCTTCATGAGTGCGGTGAGCAGTATGGCCTTCCTGCCATAAGAATTCAGTAGTTCTTAAGAAAGGTCTGGTAACCTTTTCCCAACGCATAACATTTGCCCACTGATTGATTTTAACTGGTAAATCACGATAGCTGTCTATCCATTTGGCATACATATAGCCAATAATAGTTTCTGAAGTAGGTCTGATTGCAAGCTTTTCTTCTAATTCTTCTCCGCCGCCATGAGTAACCCAGGCAACTTCAGGAGCAAAACCTTCAACGTGTTCGGCTTCTTTTGTGAAAAAGCTTTCAGGAATCAAAAGCGGGAAATAGGCATTAGTATGCCCAAGACGCTTAAATTCATTATCAAGAATTCTTTGTATATTTTCCCAAATAGAATAACCATAGGGTCTTATTACCATACAGCCTTTTACTGGAGAATAATCGGCCATTTTTGCTTTTAAAACAACGTCTGTATACCAGCGAGAAATATCTTCTGATTTTGGTGTAACTGCTTCCTGAGACTTTTTAGAAGCATTATTCTGATTGTTATTGTTACTCATGTTAGACCTTTCTTTTTACCTAAAATAAGTTACCGGCTCATTATATGAGCCGGTGTGATTTATGTCAAGGTGCTATTTCTGCTCTTCAGTACCGCTTTCTTCAAGGCGCTTCTGTTCTTTTTCAAGTCTTACAGCCAATTTTTGATAAGTTAAATACTGAGGTTCAAGTGATTTTGGCTTGAAATCATCTTCTTTATCTTCATATTTCCTTAAAGCCAACTGACCCATTCTTAAGAACAAATCATCTCTTCTCTTAGTATAAGTTTCAATCAGGTTAGATGATTTTTTCTGTTCCTGAGTCTTGGGGCTGAAAAAGCTTTTTAATTGAGAAAAGAAACCTTCATTTGATGCAGGAGCAGATTTTTTTTCTGATTGCTCACTATATTTCTGAATAAAATAATTCATTCTTAATATTTCATTTCCGACTGAAACAAGATCCTGCCATTCCAATTCGCCACCCTGATACAAATCATAAACAGATCTGCCTACTTCACGAACATGTTCATCAATTTGTTTTTTCAAATCATTAAGAGCAAAGTTAATGGCGGTTTTGTTGGAAAGTCCAATAGCTTCTTCTTTTCCTCTTCTGAAGAATCTGGTAACAGTAGTTGCCAAATCTTCTTCTTTTGGAGCTTCTGCTTGTTTTTCTGAATTTTCTTTTTTATCTTCAGCAGCAACATCTTCTGTAACAATAGTAGTTGCCGGCGGTTCGCTTCCATGCTTTTCTTCCATAAGCTTCAAAGCTCTAACAGCAGCTTCTTTGGAAGCATCGTCTCCATTTAAACTCATGCCCTTTAAAAAGCTGTAAGCAGTAGAATCGAAATAATTTGCCAATGCAATAACAGCTTTGGCTCTAGTATCAGGACTTGAGCTTTTTCTTGCAGCTTCCATAAGCATCTTAATTGCTTCACCTGCCTGTATATGAGAAAGAGCGTATATTGCACTGCCTTTCATCCATTCTTCAGGTGAATCCAGCATTTTCTTCAATTCAGTAAAGACTTTTTCTTCTCCGAAAGACTGCAAAGCCTTAGCAGCAACAGCTCTAATACGGTTATCTTTATCAGATAATGCGGAGAACAAGCTAGGAATAGCATCTTCTGCCTTTAAATATTCTATCGCTTCAATTGTATTTGAACGAACTCTATTGTCAGAATCTGTTAAGAATCTACTTAATAAAGAAGCTTCTTCTTTTTCTAAAAAATATTTAAGACAGCTTATAAGCCCAGCAACAACAAAAGGATGATCTTCTGTTTCAAGCATTTTTTGAAGTTCAGCTTTGTATTCTTCTTTTACGCCTTTTTCATCTTTTTGTGCCTTATTTTTTATATCCATAACAGCAGAAAGTCTGGTTCTGAAATTTGGTGAAGCCAGTCTGTCTTTTATCGGAACAGTAGCACCTTCAACAGATGTAACCATAAGCTTTTCTGCCATACTTATCTTATCAAGAGCTTTTCTAGCAAAAAATCTTACTGAAACATTTTCATCCTGAGTAGCTTTAACAAGATTTGAGACTACTTCATTTCTTGTTTCCTGTTCAGGGAAATCAAGCTTCATTAAAGTCATAGCAGACAAAGTTCTTAAGTCATCATCTGAATTGTGTAAATCCTTTAGAAGCCTTTTAATCTTAATATCCATAGCTATTATTCCTCATGTTCTACCATTATTGGATTATACAATGTCGATCTGTTTCTGCCGTTTTCCTTAGAATAATACAACGCAGTGTCAGATTTTTTAATTAATTCTGCTTTAGTAGTAGCATTGTCAGGATAACAGGCTGCGCCAACAGATACCGTTATTGGCACATGAACACCGTCAATCCTGAAGTCAAATCCTTCGATTGCTTTTCTAATACGTTCAGCAGGAACAAGAGCACCTGTTCCTGATTTTTCCGGACAAATAACAACAAATTCTTCACCGCCATATCTGGCTGCTATATCTATTTCACGAATGCTCTTTTCTATGAGTCTTGCAACAGTCTTCAGAACTCTGTCGCCTTCAGGATGACCATAAGTATCATTAAAATGCTTAAAGTGGTCAACATCAAGAATAAGCAGAGAAATATGATCTTCATAGCGGTCAGCTCTTAGCAATTCTTCGTCCAACCTCTGCTGGAAATATCTATGATTATAGAGTTTTGTCATTTCGTCAGTTACAGCATAACGATAGAGTCTGGCGTTGTCTATTGCAATAGCAACCTGATTTGCTAGATTTACAAATAGTTCGAAATCGTTATCTGAAAAACTGCCTGGAGTTGATTTAGAAACATTTAAAGCACCCATAATCTTATCTTTAGAAATGAGCGGCGCACACATTAATGTTCCAGCTTTAACATTCTGTTTTTTAATGTTTAAGAATTCTTCATCTTCTTCAACGTTTTTTACAAAGAGGAACTTACGGTTCTTTACAACCCAGCCGGCAACGGAATCACCCACTTCAAGCCGAGTATCTCTTGTTATTTCATCACTAAGGCCTATTGCCACACCAATAGTCAAAGTTTTTTCAGCATCATCTATCAGCATCAAAGAACCTTTTTCTGCTTTCAAAACTTTTGCTACTATATCAAGAATCATGTTCTGAAGCTTAACAAAATTCAATTCTGAAGTAACAGCTTTTCCAACTTCGTATAGAGTAGAAAGCTGTTTGATTTTGTCATCTAAATCAGCCTGAGTATTTTTAATATTAATTCTCATCTCGTCAAAGATTTGAGTGAGTTCGCCAATTTCATCTGATGAAGTAGGTTTCATTTCTTTGTCATAATTACCATGACTAATATTTGAAGCACCATCTACAAGTTTGCCGATTGGAACAGTGAAGCCTCTTGCAAGAATAATCGCAATAATAACAGATATTAAAGCAGTCAAACCAAATATGCTGAGCATGCGTTCCCTGAACTTATAAGCAGCAGCAAATGCTATTCTTTCTGGAACCTGCAGAACTATTGTCCAGTTTGGAGCCTGGTAAAAATCAAACTTTTTAAGAGAAACAGCAGTAAGTAAATATGATTCACCATTAATTGTCTTCAAGTTAGTGATATCTGAATCTACTACTTCAGAAAAAGCCACGTCTGATATTCCAGCGTTTTCATCAGAACGAGCAATAATGGCTCCAACTTCATCGAAAACCAAACCTTGAGATTTAGAATTTTTTAAAGCATTTTTTAGCAGTTCTTTTATGCTGGATAGGTTGACTTCTGATATCAACACACCGTTTATACCCATATTCGGTGAGCGTATAACGGATTCCAAAGTCATTGTCGGAGGGCCATCCAATGAAGTTCTTACTTCAGATAGAGAGCCTTGATAACTTCTTTTTACTGCTTTAGAAAAAAGCCAATCTTCCGGCAAAACAACAGTTGGATCTGTTGTTGCGACTATCTTTCTCGCACTGTCTATCAGATACATCAACTTAAAGAAAGAAAAATGACGCATCAAAGCGTTAAAATAGTCTTCTGTTACTTCAGGATTCAAAGCCTGAACAACTTTAAGCTCGCCAACTGAATTCATCAGCCTTCTAGTAAATTCCAAGTTTTCATAAATACCACGGGCAATTGTGTTAGAAAGCTCTATATGGCTTGCAGTTACTTCTCTGGTAATTATCTCTTTTTGGGTATTATATGACCAATAACCTAACAGCCCTAAAGGAATCAAAGTTACACCAAGAATGATTATAGTTAGTTTTACTCTAATTCCTGTAAAATACTTAATCTTTATTTTTTTATTCAAGCCAGCCATCAGATATTCTGGCCTCCATTAATAATATATTTTCGAACAATATCAAGGTTTTCATCCACCAAAGGATAATTGGCATCAAGCTTTTTAATTTTCTGAAAATAATCCATAGCCTGAGAATATTTGCCAAGATTCATAGATATTGTTCCCATTTGAAAATATGCTTCTATTTCGTTTGGATATAGTTCAACTACTTTTTCTAATACTTTCAAGGCTTCTTCATCTTTATATTTGCCTGCTAAGGCCTGCGCCTTGACCAGCAAAGCATTTTTATCATCAGGACTATCGCTTAGAATAATATTTGCAAAATCAAGAGCATTATCAAAGTCTTCTTTTATTAAAGCAGAAAGAGCCTTGCCCATATCACTGTTATCACCAGTTCCAATAAAGCTGGCAGCTTGTTTCTTTTCTTCCTCAATCTTTGCCAGGAATTCCTGTTCTTCGCAGCGGAATATTTCTTTGTCTACAACTTCAGAATAGGTGGTATCCAAATCCTTCAGAATATTAAAATGTTTCTTGGCCTCTGTAAAATCGCGTTCATCTCTATAAATAACAGCCAGATTCTGATGAGTCATTACATGGCAGGGATCATAGTCTAAAACTTTTTTATAAAAAGGAATAGCCTGTTTAGCCTTTCCTAACTTAGACAAAGCCACTGCAATATTAAAAATAGAGTCAACATCATCGGGTTTATTCTTTATTACTTCTTCCCACTGCTGTATTGCCTGAAGAATCTTTCCATCCTTCATAAAAATAATACCTAGATTGTAATGAGAAAAAGTATGACCCGGAAAGACTTCTATCGCTTTTTGATAGGCTTCAATAGCTCTTGGAATATCATTCATCCTATGCAGAAAAACACCCTTGGTAGAATAATAATCAGGATTCTTAGGAGATTTCTGAATAGCGTTATTTATTTGCTGAAGAGCCTTATCATAATTTCCTTGTTCGAAATAATCCAAGGCTGATTCGTAATGTCTTTGAGCATATGTTTCTTTTATATTTGCCATAACTTTTTCCTAGTTAAAATAAATTATAGCTTAAATAAAGAAAAAAAGCTTTATTTTTTTACATTGAATCAAAAAGGAATATAAGTTAAAATCATTTTCTATGGAAACGAATAAAACACAAAAATCTTTTAGTATAATTTGCGCTGACTGGACAGTCATGCTTTCCGATGTATTACTGTTTGCATCAGCATTAAACGGTCTTTTTCTTTCACTGGCTTATAGGAAAACATTCGATATTGTTTTATGTATTATAAGTATCATTTTAGGATTACTTGTTTATTACTGCTGTTTAAGTGCTAAAAAGAATCCCATAATAACAAAGCGCGTAATTATAAGTGTTTCTTGCGTAATTATCTGGGCTATTTTAATCCCTGTATTGCAAGCTACGCTGTAGCTTAAGATTTAAGACACAAGTTACAAGATTCAAGTTACAAGAAATCTTATGTCTCCATCTATGGTCTTGTATTTTATAACTTATAACTCATAACTCATAACTTATAACTTGTAATCTTGGTGAAACGCTTCGCTGTGGGACACTTCGTTGTGGGACGTTTCACTGTGGTAATTGTCCAACAACTACCCACGGGCAATGTCAGTTGCCGTCTCACAGATTGCGGCAGCAATTACCACTCATCACCGCCAAGCTTTGCTTGGCTCTACATCTGAATTTCGTTTCTCTTGTGAATAGTAAATCTGGAAACAAGCAAATGCAATTCGTCAGCCAAGGTAGCAAGGTCTTCTGTAGAACCAGATATTTGAGAAACCGTAGTAGTCTGCTGTTCAACAGAAGTAGCAACCACCCCAAGACGTTCTGTTGTATTTTTAGTAAGCTTGGTAATATCTTCGATAGTCTTTGCCATAACCAATGAACCTTCAGACTGTTCTGATGAAATAGCACTGATTTCAGTAATTTTCTTGTTAACGTTATTGACGTTTTCAATAATCTTATCAAGACTATTTGAAACTTCTCTAATAATACGGATACCATCATCAACACGTCCGCGCCCCATAGTCATAGAGTCGGCTGCGTTCTGAGTTTTTGTAAGAATATTTTCGATTCTTGTTCCGATAGCTTCTGCAGCTTCAGCAGATTCTTCAGCCAACTTTCTAACTTCTTCTGCAACAACGGTGAAACCTTTACCCTGTTCCCCTGCTCTAGCAGCTTCGATTGCGGCATTCAAAGCGAGAAGGTTTGTCTGACTGGCGATTGCAGTAATTGTATTAACTATTTCATTAATCTGCAATGATGCGGAGTTGAGGTCCAAAATAACCTGAGTTGCAATATCAACAGATTCCTTAATTTTACCAATCATGTCGACAGACTTCTTAACTGTTTTACCACCGCTGTCTGCAACCTGAGTAGTTGTTAGAGCAGCTTCAACGGCAGTAGCTGCTAAAGTAGCAACTTTCTGAGCTGATTCAGAAAAATTTTCTACAGAATTAGTTGTCTTTTCAAGATTATCAGATATTTCTAACGAAGATTTATTAATATCATTAACGTTTCTAGAAATATCTAACAGATTTGCCGCAGATTCTACAGAAGCCGAACTAAGCTGTTGAGAATTCGTTGCCAAATTATCACTCGTTTCAAGAACTTTTGAAATCATATCGCAAATGCATTCAAGCATTTGATTGAAACTTTCTGCCACACTTCTAAATTCATCTCTTCTTCCACTAAAACTCAAACGGACATTTAAAATACCCTTTTCAGCTTCAGCCATAGCTGTAACTAACTTGGCAAGAGGAGAAGAAATACTTGTAGATAGAATGAAAATAAAAACGATACAGGATAAAACAAATACTCCTAATGCAATATAAGAGAAATTATCTACAAAAGAGAATATTTTATTAACTTCAACTTGAATTGACTTGCCAGATTGATTTGCCATAGACTGTACCATAGTTTGGCACTTATTAATAACGTTATAAGATAACATATTTATTTTTTTAATTAATTCATATTCTGATAGTGATTCTATATTTTCTAAATTGTTATCTGAATCAGAATTAGCATTAGCATCTTCATCATCTGATTCTTCATCATCTGAATCTTCAGTTACTTGTTTTTTCTTTGCATTTGTTTTTTGTTTTTTTGATTTATCTGAATTTGTTGCTATAATTAAATCCCCAAAATCATAAAAAGCGTACATTTCATCATATATTTTCTTTTTTAAAACCATATCACTTTGATATCTCTTATTCTCATTCATCTTTTTATCTAATTTATCAAAATGATCTTTTATCGCATTGTCTTTTGAACTATTATAATCGTTCTTTATATCTTCTAATTCAGTATTTTCATTTTTAGCCTTAACATATTCAATCAAACAAGAAGAAGATCTATGAATAGCTGCAACAAGATCTTGTGAAGCCATCATAATTTCTGTCTGATTACCAGTAAGCATATCAATTCTATTTCTTAGCTTGCTCATATTATAAACGATCAAACCTATAGAAACTGAACTTAAAACAAGGATAAATAAAAAGCTAAATGTCAGCTTTTTACCAATAGAAATCATATTCATTATTATTGCGACCCCGTTTTCTTTCCTGATAGACTAGGCAATGAAAAATATTGCGGCATAAAGATTTCCTGAAAACGTCTTAAAGCAAAATCATCTGTCATCCCAGCCAAATAATCAATTAATGTTCTATTGAAAGACTGATCCTCTGGTAATTTATGTTTAATATTATTTAATAACTCTTCTGGATGTTTATTATACCATTCAGCTATTTCCATCAAGAGATTTTTAGCTTTTTGAACAGCTATATTAATCTCTGGTCTAGTATAAACATCTTTATATAAAAATTGTTTTAATTCTTCTGTTGCTTCACCGATTTCTGAACTCATTTTAATCATTTCACAGCCATAACTGTTAGAAATAATATCTCTAACCATCGTATGAATTCTTACAGAGTGGCGATTGCCCAATAATTTTAATGGCTCTTTAGGCAACTCTTCTATCGTAATAACTTTTGCCCTGACGGCATCATCAATGTCGTGATTCAAATATGCAACTAAGTCAGCAATTCTAACTACCTGAGCTTCCACAGTCATAGGTTTGCTGTCTTCTGAAAATGTAGCCGAACCGTGCTTACCCTTACTGTGTTTTAAAATGCCATCTATAACTTCTTTTGTTAAATTTAATCCCTGCCCGTCTTTTTCTAAGCGGGTTACAACTCTGACCGAATGACTGGCATGATGGAAACCAGTTTCGCTAATCTCATTCAAAACAGCTTCACCGCTATGGCCAAATGGGGTATGACCTAAGTCATGCCCCAAAGCAATAGCTTCTGTTAAATCTTCATTCAAACCTAAGCATCTAGATATACATCTAGCAGTACAAACAACTTCTAGAGTATGAGTCAATCTTGTTCTGAAGTGGTCATCTGTCGGAGACAAAAAGACTTGTGTCTTATGTTTAAGACGTCTAAAAGACTCGCAATGAACGATGCGGTCTACATCTCTCTGAAAGCAGGTTCGAATGAAACAGTCTTTTTCTGGAAACTCACGACCCTTGCTGTTCTTGGCCAAACAAGCAAATTTTGAAAGGGTCGCGGCTTCGTTTTCTTCGAATGCCAGCCGCAAAGATGCGTTACTGGTTATACCTTCCATTTATTTTTCTCAAGAACGAACTATGTCAAGAATAAGTTTACGAGCTTCTACTTTTTCTGGAACAATATTAATAGCAGCTCTTAAACGTTCCATAGCCTTTTCGTTGTCTTTTCTTTCTGGGTTAATATAAAGTTCAGCAATTACATCACCGACTTTTACCTGGTCACCAACATGTTTAACAAGCTTCAAGCCAACGCCCATATCAATCTTGTCTTCTTTAGTTTCACGGCCAGCGCCAAGCATCATTGCAGAAAGGCCAACTTCTTCACACTGAATCTGGCTGATATAACCAGCCTTATCGGCTTTCAATTCAACAGTCTTAGCAGAATGCGGCAATTTGCTGTAATCCTTAATCATAGAAGAATCACCACCCTGTGATTCAACCATTTCAATAAGTTTTTCAAAGGCTTTACCATTC
>JAFXRA010000235.1 GCA_017526725.1 Candidatus Rifleibacteriota bacterium | reverse complement strand
GTCTGCATTCTTCAATACGAACTATATCGCCAACATGACATTTTTCTTCTGGATCATGAACCAATAAGTTAGTATGTCTCTTAACGTATTTTTTATATCTTGGATGCTGAATAATACCTTCGATTTCAACTTTAACAGTCTTTTCGGTGCTATCAGCAATTACTTTACCAACGCGGCTTCGGCGTAATGTTTTTTTGTTTTCCATTTCTCAATGCTCCTACTTCTTCTGGCTTTCTTTACGACTTTCTCTAGCCATCTGCTTGAAGAGTTCGTTAAGTCCGCCAGTGCTAAGTTCACGCTGAAGAACTCTGATATTTTCGAGTTCACGTAATTTGGCACGTTTATTTTCCTTTAAAGTTGCAATCTGAGAAGCATCATTCAAACCCATTTCAGTCAGCTTATCAAGGAATTTCTTGCGAATGCTGCATTTGTTGTCTCTCAAGCGTTTAGAAACAGCAGAGAGTTGAGCATTGTTTTCGCCCTTCTTAAGAGACTGAAGCTTCTTAGAAACTTCACCGCGGATATTCTTGAGCAATTCAGCAACTTTCTTGTCGCAGTTTGCTTTGATATCAGCGTTAACTTTGCGTGCTTTTGCAGCAAGTCTGGCTTTAAGCTTAGAAATCTTTTCAGAAAGAGGAGTCTTCATAGTGTCGATGCTTTCTTCTTTAACAAGAGCATCATATTCACTCTTAAGCATACCCTGAATTCTATTTCTTTCTAACTGAGCAAGATAGGTCTTAACGCGAGCAATATTGCGGCGAACAAGACTGATTCTTGATGGATTAGAAAGCTGGCCTGTTACAGCCTGAAATCTAAGATTGAACAATTCTTCTTTATAATGTTTGAACTTTTCTTCGAGTTCGGTTTCGCTAAGTTCAGAAAAGTTTTCTCGATTCTTCATTTGGCACCTACCACCTGTCAATTATTGTTAGAGACAACCTGGCAACGAATAGGAAGTTTATTAGCTGCCTGTGTCAATGATTCGATTGCTACATTTTCCGGAACGCCTTCAAGTTCGAACAATATCTTACCTGGTTTGATAACTGCTACCCAGAATTCTGGAGCGCCTTTACCTTTACCCATACGAGTTTCAAGAGGTTTCTTAGAAACTGGCTTATCCGGGAAAATACGAATCCACATCTTACCAGTACGTTTTACGGTACGAGTAATAACCTTACGAGCTGCTTCGATTTGATTACTGGTCAACCAGTGACAATCAAGAGCCTGTAAACCGAATGAACCGAATGCTAAGTATTTGCCGCCTTTGGCCATACCATTCATTCTGCCACGGTGTTGTTTTCTAAATTTTGTTCTAGCTGGCATCAACATAATGGGTTATCTCCTTATTTCTTGTTAGACGGAGCAGCTGCTTCGTTGTTATAAAGGTGAGTTTTGCCAATCTTTTCGCCTTTGAAAATCCATACCTTTACACCAACACAACCGAAAGTAGTGATTGCTGTATCAGTAGCATAATCAATGTCAGCACGAAGAGTGTGCAGAGGAACACGACCTTCACGAACCCATTCGCTTCTAGCGATTTCAGCACCATTCAAACGACCAGAGCAAAGGATCTTAACACCCTTAGCACCAGCTCTGAGAGCTCTGCTGATAACCTGCTTAATTGCACGGCGATGAGAAACACGACGTTCAAGCTGCATAGCGATACTTTCAGCAATAAGTTTTGCTTCTGTATCTGGCTGCTTGATTTCCTGAATATTCAAGAAAACAGTTTTATTAGTAAGCTGTTCAAGTTCTTTTTTCAAAACTTCAACTTTTTCACCACCACGACCAATAATAACGCCTGGTTTTGCGGTGTGGATAGTTACTCTTACTTTGCTGTTAGACTTGCGTTCGATTTCAATCTTGCTGATACCTTCACGGCGGAAAGTCTTTCTGTCGATGAAATCACGAATCTTAACATCTTCATGAACATATTTTGCATAGTCAGCACGTTTAGCAAACCATTTTGAATCCCAGGTTCTGGTAATACCAAGGCGAATGCCAACTGGATTAATCTTCTGACCCATTATTCTTTACCTCCCTGAGCTTTAGCAGCTGTCTTCTTGGTAGCAGCTTTCTTTGCAACTTTCTTAACTGACTTCTTTGCAGCAGTTGCAGCAGTTTCCTTCTTTAATTCTCTGTAGATTGCTTCGTTGGTTTCGCGAAGAACGATCTTAGCATGAGAAGTTCTGCATCTGATTCTAGCAGCTCTACCACGGGCACGGGCCATAAATCTCTTCATAGTTGCAGCACCGTCAATAGTGATCTTAGCAACATAGAGATCATCAGCACGAAGTTCGTGATTTGCACCAGCATTAGCGATTGCTGATTTCAAAAGCTTAAGAATTGTTGGAGCGCCGCCCTTTTCCATGAACTGGAGCATAGCAAGTGCTTCATCAACTTTTTTACCACGAATGGCGTCAGCAATAAGTCTTAATTTCTTTGGGCTAGTATGGATATTTCTCAAAATTGCGCGGGGCATTTCAAGAAGATCGATAAGTCTAGCTTTTTCTTTCCAACTAAGGTCAGCAACTTTTGGGTAAACTTTTACAAAAGAACGTTTAGCAGAAGTTGGCTTAGCACCTTTAGTCTTGTCGGTTCTGGTATCTTTCATCTTATAGGTATAAAGACCAGCCTTAGTAAGAATTCTTTCTATCTTGTTTTCGCTATGTTCAGTAGAAAGACCTTTTATCTTCTTAAGACCATTGAATATATCATCATCTTCAGGAATTGTTACGCCAACAATTCGTAAAGATTTAATCTTTTCTTTCATCCTAGTTCTCCTTCAACTTATTTAAGCTTTACAGCTTTTTCGTTGGCGTGACCTTTGAAGGTTCTTGTTGGAGCAAATTCACCCAACTTATGACCAACCATGTTTTCAGTAATGAAAACAGGAACATGTTTGCGACCGTTGTGAACGGCGATGGTTTGACCAACAAATTCAGGATTTACAGTTGAAGCTCTAGACCAAGTCTTAATCTGACGTTTTTCGCCAGCAGCATTCATTTCCTGAATTCTCTTTACTAGTCTTGCACATACAAATGGAGCTTTCTTAGCCATTTCTATTCTCCCTTACTTCTTTCTTCTAGATATAATCAGTCTATCAGTCTGATTTTTCTTCTTTCTGGTCTTATAACCCTGAGCAGGTTTACCCCAGAGAGAAACAGGAGTTCTACCACGGCTAGTCTTAGCTTCACCACCACCATGTGGGTGATCGCATGGGTTCATAGCAGAACCACGAACAAATGGGCGAATACCTTTCCATCTAGTTCTACCAGCTTTACCAACAGTTACGTTCATGTGGTCAATATTACCAACACGACCGATAACAGCACGGCAATCAAGAAGAACCATTCTCATTTCGCCTGAAGGCATATTAATCTGAGCATATTTGCCTTCTTTACCAACGAGTTGAGCACTAACGCCAGCAGATCTTGCAATCTGAGCACCCTTACCAGGTTTGAATTCTACATGGTGAATAGTAGAACCTAGAGGGATATTTCTGAGTGGGAGACAGTTACCTGGAAGAATATCTGCATGAATACCAGATTCAATAATGTCACCGACTTTAATGCCTTCGTGAGCAATGATGTATCTCTTTTCACCATCTTTGTAGTTTACAAGAGCAATACGACAAGTTCTGTTTGGATCGTATTCTATAGTGGCTACTTTACCAGGGATACCATCTTTATTGCGCTTAAAATCAATAATTCTATAAAGTGTGCGGTGTCCACCGCCGCGATGACGGAAGGAAACGTGACCATGATGGTTACGACCGCCAGTAGTTTTTAACCATTCACACAAAGGTTTATATGGTTTATTAGTGGTAATATCACTAAAATCGAAACCAGTCATAAAACGGCGTGAAGGAGTAATTGGTTTATAAACTTTTAAACTCATGACAATCTCCTTTGCACTTATGCAATACCTTCAAAGAAATCGATCTTATCGCCTTCTTTGAGAGTAACTACGGCTTTCTTCCATGAAGGAGTGTAGCCTTGGAAAACACCGCGTCTTTTTGGTTTGCTGACAACGGTAGTAGTGTTAACTTTCTTTACTGAAACTTTGAAAATAGTTTCAATGGCATTCTTGATGTCTACTTTATTAGCGGTTTTAGCAACTCTGAACTGGTAAACACCATCAGCCATATGTTCATAGCTTTTTTCTGAAACGATAGGTTGAATTATGATATCTTGAGGAGTTTTCATTTTACAAGAGCCTCCTGGAGAGGTTTAACTGCTTCAACATTAATGGCTACATGACCATATTTGAGCAGGTCTACTACATTTACATTCAGAGGAGTTACAACCTTAACGCCTTTGTAATTGGCTACAGCGCGCTTAGTGTTATCTGAAATCTGTGGTACTACAAGGAGAGCCTTATCAAGTTTAAGGTCTTTCATGAATTTAGAAACATCTTTTGTTTTGCCGTTAGGAAAATCAAGACCTTCGATAACGCGAACTTCGCCTTCTTTAGCAAGAATAGAGAGAACGCCTTTAATAGCCTTGTCAACGGCCTTCTTTGGAGGACGTGCATCATAAGTCTTAGACTTAGGACCAAAAGCGATACCACCACCTACATGAAGTGGAGACTTGATGTCGCCTTGTCTAGCACGACCAGTGCCTTTTTGCTTGAACATCTTCTTAACGTTGCCGTTAACTTCGCTTCTAGTAAGAGTGTTAACTGTGCCGAGACGTTCATTGTTCAACTGAGCCTTTACGATATCGTTGATGTTCTGTGGATGAGCAACAACAGCAAAGACTTCATCATTCAAAGTAATTGAACCATTTTCGGTTCCATTCATATTAAAAATTTTGGTTTCCATGTTTAACTCCGTTCACATTAAGCTTGCTGTCTTACGATAACAAGACCGTTTGTAGCTCCGGGGATGGAACCTCTAACGAGAAGAAGATTCTTCTTTTCATCGATCTTAACGACTTTGAGGCCCTTGATAGTGCGGCGAACATTACCGAACTGACCGGGAAGCTTTTTGCCCTTTATTGTTCGAGCCATATCTGTAGCGGTACCCATAGAACCAGTTGCTCTAGCACGGTCAGACTGACCATGTGTAGTGTTAGCTCCGTTAAAATTGTGACGCTTCATAGCGCCAGAGAAGCCTTTACCCTTGCTGGTTCCAGTGACTATAACTGAGTCACCTTCTTTAAACATTGAAACATTGATTTCGGTGAGTGGTTCAATTGCTTCAAGTCCGTCAGCGGGCAAGCTTCTTACGAAACGGAATGGTTTTGTACCAGCTTTTTCGAAAGACATACGCATTGGTTGATTAAGCAAACGCTTAACTGCTTCAGGAGCTACTTCACGATAACCGACCTGAACAGATTTTTCACCCTTGCGGATAATAGTGCAAGGACCAACGCTGATTACGGTTACTGGAACTACGTTTCCATCATCTGTAAAAATCTGGGTCATACCAACTTTGGTGCCCAATATTGCCTTAACGCCCATTTTTTTCCTCCTAGTTGCCTTCCATTACAACATCTTAATTTCGATGTTAACGCCAGACGGAAGGTCCATATTCATTAGTGAGTCAACTGTCTGACCAGATGGACTCAACAAATCCAAATTGCGTTTATGAATTCTCATTTCAAACTGTTCACGTGCGTCTTTGTTGACGAAGGGTGAACGAAGAACTGTATATTTGCGGATTTCGGTCGGCATCGGAATGGGACCGGAATACTTAGTACCGCTGTTCTTAACGGTAGCGCAAATCTTGGTGACTGACTCATCAAGTAATCTGTGATCGAATGCTCTGAGAGTCAAGCGCATTTTTTGTTTCGCCATTTTACTATCTCCTGTGATTAATGACAAGCGTTTTTTTAATTATTTTCAGAAGCTGCAAAAGCCGCTTGCTGTCCATAAGAATTAACGCCTAGAATACGTTCAATAACTGACTTCGGTGCTTCATCATAGTGCAAGAGCTCCATGGTGAAGGTTGCTCGACCTTGAGATAAAGATCTCAACTGAGTCGAATATCCAAACATGTCTGATAATGGAGCATGGCAGTCGATAACTCTGATGTCATCGCGCATTTCCATGTTGATTACCTTGCCGCGTCTGGAGTTCATGTTTCCAATTATATCACCCATGTATTGTTCAGGGGTTTCAATTGAAACTTTCATGAACGGTTCAAGCAGAACTGCTTTGGCATTGCGTAAAGCATTCTTTGTAGCTTCGTAAGCTGCGATCTTAAAAGCAACATCGTTACTTTCACCTTCACGCTGCATTGCGTTAACTAAACGAACCTTTACATCTACTACCGGGAAGCCACATAGGATACCATCATTCATGGCATCTTGGCAACCTTTTTCTATAGAATTAACAAAAATATTTGGCAAATTCTTCAGAACTTCAGCATTCAAGCCGTTTTCAAAGGCAAAACCTTTTCCTCGTTCAAGAGGTACGACTTCAACATTTACGGAAGCAAATTGATTTTTGCCGCCAATTTGGCGTTCATATACGCATTCACCTATACCTTTGTCTTTGATTCCTTCTTTATATGCAACTTGTGGTTTACCTACAGTTGCTTTTACGTTAAATTCACGCAAAATTCTGTCTACAATAACTTCAAGATGGAGTTCACCCATACCTGAAATCAAAGTTTCACCAGTATCTGCGTCTATCTTAGCTTTAAAAGTCGGATCTTCATTCATAAGAGCTTCAAGAACTTCAGTCAGGTGAGATAAGTCACCCTGAGTCTTTGGCTCGATTGCAACAGAAATAACTGTGTCTGGGAAAGTGATTTTTTCTAAAGTTGGCTGATCTGGAGCAGATGCAAGTGTATCTCCGGTGGCAACCTGCTTCAAACCGACTACAGCAACGATGTCACCAGCGGAAGCACGGGGAATATCCTGGCGCTGGTTTGCATGCATTTGCAGGAGTCGGCCGATTCTTTCTTTTCGACCTTCTCTAGTAACATTGTAAACGACTTTTCCGGATTCAATACTACCTGAATAAATCCTCATATAGCACAGTTTTCCAACATGAGGATCTGTGGCAATTTTAAATACGAGAGCTGAGAACTGACCTTCTGGATCAGAAACTATATCTACTTCTTCATGTGTTCCTCTCTTATAGCCGATAGCCGGCGGAATATCAAGAGGTGAAGGCAAATAATATGCTACTGAATCTAATAAGTCTTGAACACCTTTATTTTTAAATGCAGAACCGCAAAGCATTGGAACTATTTTGTTTTCTATAGTTGCTTTACGAATAGCTTTTCTAAGCAATTCCAATGGAACTTCTTTTTCTTCAAGAGCTAATTCCAGGATTTCATCATCATATGCGCTTAGAGTGTCTATCAAGCTTTCTCTGGCACTTTTGGCCTTTTCTAGATATTCACTTGGTATATCAACTTTTTTAAATTCTGCACCGTGTGACTTAACTGCGTCTTCGTCCCAAATGTGAGCTTTCATGGTTAGAAGATCTATATGTCCTTTAAATGAGTCTTCAGAACCTATAGGAAGAACTAATGGAAGTGGGTTGGCGTTGAGTTTTTCTTTTACCTGCCCTACTACCTTTTCGAAGTTAGCCCCTATTCTATCCATTTTATTTACGAATGCAATTCTAGGAACTCTGTATTTATTAGCCTGACGCCAAACTGTTTCTGATTGTGGTTGAACGCCTGCTACTGCACAGAAAACTACAATTGCTCCGTCTAATACTCTCAATGAACGTTCTACTTCAGCAGTAAAATCAACGTGACCTGGGGTGTCAATTATATTGATATCACAGTCTAACCAATGGCATTTTGTTGCTGCACTTGTGATAGTGATACCACGTTCCTGTTCTTGTACCATCCAGTCCATGACAGCAGTACCTTCATGTACTTCACCGATTTTATAGGCTTTTCCAGTATAGAACAATATACGGTCTGTTGTTGTTGTTTTACCAGCATCTATGTG
Source organism: Candidatus Rifleibacteriota bacterium (assembly GCA_017526725.1). The sequence continues at coordinate 1,524 of JAFXRA010000235.1, read as the reverse complement.
AGCACAGATGCCTATATTTCGTATTTTGTTCATATCGTGGGTTGCGGTCATTTTCTGTTACCTTAACTATTGCCCAATTTTAAGGATTTAATCAAACACGGAAGTGAGCAAATGCCTTGTTAGCATCAGCCATTCTGTGAACTTCGTCTCGCTTCTTCATAGTTGCGCCAGTGTTGTTGAGAATGTCATCGAATTCTCCACAGAGACGTTCAGCCATTGATTTTTCTTTGCGAGCTCTTGAATTCTTAAGAATCCAGCGGAAAGCAAGTGCGATAGCACGATCTTGTTTAACTTCGATAGGAACCTGATAGTTAGCACCACCGATACGTTTACTTCTAACTTCAACGATTGGCTTAGCAGTATCTACAACTTTTTTGAAGAGTTCAAGAGCATTGTCTTCTTTTCTCTTCTTAGCTGTCATTTCGATTGCATCGTAGAAAATCTTAGAACCGATAGATTTCTTTCCAGAATACATAAGATTGTTGATGAATCTGGTAACAAGCTTAGAATTGTAGACTGAATCAGGAGTTAAATCTCTCTTTGTAATGTGACCACGACGTGGCATGATTTACTTCTCCTTATTTCTTCGGGCGTTTTGCGCCGTATTTAGAGCGAGACTGCTGACGATTTGCAACGCCTGCACAGTCAAGAGCTCCGCGAATGATATGGTAACGAACACCTGGCAAGTCTTTAACACGACCGCCACGAATCATAACAACAGAGTGTTCCTGTAAGTTATGGCCGATACCGGGGATGTAAGCAGTAACTTCGATTTTGTTAGTAAGTCTGATTCTTGCGATTTTACGAAGAGCTGAGTTTGGCTTCTTCGGTGTAGTTGTTTTAACTACAGTACAAACACCACGGCGCTGTGGGCATTTATCCAAAGCTGGTGAATTAGATTTGTACTTAACAATTTGTCTAGACTTACGAATAAGTTGGTTAATTGTTGGCACGACTAACACCTTCCTATAAAGATTCACACAACATACTGTTGTGTGCTAATCCGCCCTTTGAGAGGATTAGTTCAAGGATAATATCACTTTTTTAAATCTCTGTCAATGTCTTTTCATCGTACTTTCAAGATTTTTTTAAAATTTTTTAAAAATTTTATGTACAAAATTATTTTTTTTAATAGTTTAAATTGTTCGAAGAGTAATAAGGGTTGGAAGAGTAGAAAGAGTTGGAAGTGTCAAGTATATATATTTTATCTTAATGAATCAGGTAATCGTTCCATAATGCCGAAAAAGAAAGAATATAATATTAATTTAAAACCTGATGATATATTATTTTTCTATACAGACGGCATAACAGAAGCAATGAATGAGAATAAAGAATTGTTCGGTGAAAAGCGCCTCAAATTTTTCTTAGATAGATTAACAGAGATAAATTCTGCAAGTAAAATGTTAACAGCCATAGATGAAAATGTAAAAAAATATGTAGGCAGTGCACCCCAATCTGATGATATGACTATGTTGGGACTGATCTATAAAAAAGCTGGCTAATGCCAGCTTTTTTAGGAATTAG
>JAFXRA010000234.1 GCA_017526725.1 Candidatus Rifleibacteriota bacterium | reverse complement strand
GTAGCCTTATCAGAACCAAGTATAAATCTAGGTTCCAATACAACTCCGTCTGTAGAATCTGGAGAATACTTCAGTAATGGGTTATGAGGCCAGCTCATATTCCAGGAAGCATAAGCTTTAGGTGTTTCCTGTTCAGAAGAAGAAAGAGTCTTAGGTAAAGTCGGGAAAAACATTATCGGAACAAAAATATAGCAGTGACTGCCTATATATCTCAAACAGGCCTTAGGATAATGCCTATTTCCATCATAATCGTATATTTCCTTTGCTTGGTTTTCACCACTGCCAACCCCATCATCACTGGTAGGATCACCAACGAAACCAGGCCATTCACCGCCATCATGGAAAAGATAGCTTAACCCAGGTCCATTTACTGTAGCAAAGGGAACCATAGTATTATCAACATCTGCTGAAGTGAAGTTGACTCCTCCAACAACAGCACGTAAAGAAGCATTAACTGGCGATTTTTTAAATGCATCATTTGGCAGATTCTTAGGCATAGTTGATTTAAGAATAGTTGTGATATCGACATTAGTGCCTAAACTAGCAGCAGTTTTCCCCTGCCGTTCTACAATATCACTAATGTCTCTGCCAACATCCAAATTAGCAGCAAAAGCTGTGTTAGCAGCTATTATAGAGCCAACCAGCATCGAAAAGATTGTTGATAAATACTTCTTCGCCATTTTAACGCCCCTTACTTGGGATTATATTATTATTCTTTAAAGATATCGGCTGATGAGTAGTTTATCTTTAACAAGAAAGTAATTTTGTTTTCTGTAATATGAATTATTTAGTCTGAAACTCTATACCGTACATTGCTAAAATAGCTTTTTTCAGGTATAATTAATGAAATATCCCTAGTTTCGGAGTGTCAAAAAGTGAATAAGTTTAAATCTATAAGAGTGACAGTTCTTTTAATATTATCAATATTCTTCAGTAGTATTCTTTCTGCTGCTACTGGAAATTTTGTTGCGACCAGCGAAGGGATACGCTACGTTTACAAAAACGCCAACGGCGTCACTACTTATGTTAATCCAAAATTTGATTCACAAACAGGCACTTATTATGTAGTAAATGACAACAATCAGGTAATAGCTCAGCAGCAGCTTCCTAATGAAGCCGCCATGAACCAGATAAAGATTGTTGCTCCAACCAGTTCATCCAATTCAACTACTCAGGATTTCATGGGAAATGATGTTCAGATTTTAACTCCTATGGCATCATCAGACCCTAGATATAAACAATTAAGAAGTTATATCGAAAACAATAAAAGTTTCAGAGATACTGTTTCATTACAGATTCAGGCAAGAGACTACAAAATCAAAAGAATACAACAGGATGTTCAAGAAGGCGTAAAAGACTCGACTTTAGCAGCCTGGCTTACCAACGACTTAAAAAAACCTGTTTATCTTGAAGTTGGAAATTCCGGCAGCATATATCATGACGGCTCAGGTTTTGTATTGGCAGAAACAGGCTCTAACGGGCAAACTTCATACAGAGACAATTCATATGTCAATAGAATAGTAATCTCTGATAACAGTGAAATATTCAGCGGCAACACCAATGACCCCAATACAGCCTCTATAATGTCTCATGAAATTGGTCACATGATTATGGACCAGCTTTATGAAACACCAAACTACCCTGCAACAAACTATTACGGTTCTCACTCAAAGAACACAATTTCTGACGAAGGTTTTGCAATTTCAGAAGGTTGGGCAGAAGCACTAGAAGCTTTATCAACCAAAGATTACCGTGCAAAATACGGCTCAGAAGATTCCTGGAGACTAAAAACCCATCAGAATATTGAAGATAACAACTATATCTATAAAAATGCCGGCGTAACAAATGCTGTAGATAACGGCTATCTTAAAACTTCCGGTGAAATGCTTTCTACAGAGGGCGTAAACGCCTCTATGTTTTATAACATTCTTGACAGTAATAAAATACAGAATTCCTATGGAAAAGTATTTGCTGTATTTGAAGAAAGCAAACCTCAGACATACAGAGATTTTGTCTATGACTATATTCAGAAATATCCAGAAGATAGAAGCACTGTCATAAAGATGTTCTTGGAAGATACAAAATACACTACTGTTGACAGCACAGCAGCAGCAAGATACAAAGACCTTTATGATGCAGAACAGGCTTATTTGAATGCAACAGACCCATCGACAAAATATCAACTGAAATATGCTTACGAATCGAAGAAACAGGCTTACGACCAGTATAACAACGATCTTTACAGACAGGCCGCAGTTGACGGTACAATCGACAACGCTGTTGTAGCAACCAGTAGGACCAATTCAGACTATAGATCTCTTAGACTTAAAGAAACCTTATTTAAAACAAGAGCAGCCCTAGATACTGGCGTCCAGAATGCAGGCAACTCATTGAAAAACTCTTTCAGTGCAAAAAATATAGCTATGACAGCTGGCACTTCTATTGCAATCAATCTTGCCAGCCAGTTAATGCAGGGTGAAAAAGTCAGCCTGAAGACCGCGGTAAAAGCTGTTGCATCAATGGAATTCGTTGGGAATTTCGTAGGCTCATCTCTTGGTGCAGCAGCAGGTCAGCTTGTTGTTCCATTAGTCAGAACATTTGTTCCTGGAATAGTTGGCACTCTAGCTGGTGCTTTGATTCCATCAGTTACTTCATTAGTAGGCGGTAATCTTGGAAGCAGCATAGGAGCAGGAAAAACCCTGAAAGAATCTTTAAAATCACTTGATATGGTTGCTGTAGCTGGTCAAGCTATAGGTTCGACTTTGGGTTCTATGCTTGGCTCCTTTATTCCAATACCAATAGTAGGAACAATGATAGGCGGAATAGTTGGAGGTCTGCTTGGTGAAAAACTATTCACAGCTGTTAGAAATCTTTTCAAAAAGAAAACCAATACAACAACAGCAAAGGTATCTGCACCGACTCTTGACTCGTCAGCTTATTCCAGCAGTTCTAACAATAGTTCTTCAGCCCAAAAGAGTGCCGATTCAGCAGCACCAGGGCTTAGAATATCAGATGAACTGGATTCAATAGCTTACGCAAATATGTCAAAAGATATGAGAGCTTTAAAAGACGATTATGAAAATGCGTATAAAGCTTATATAGAAGCAGCTGCCACTGGCGATGCCGCTAAGACTAGAGAAGCTTTAAAGATATTTAGAGCGGCAAAATCAGCTTATGAATTAGCTCTCAATTCAGCGAAATAATATTAACAGCATAAAAAAAAGCCCTTTGTTTAAAGGGCTTTTTTGTTGTCTAAATAATGTTGGATACAACCTCTATGGTTTGTTACCCAACCGCCTTAATAAAAACTCACTTGTTGTTAGTAAGTTTGTTGTTCCAATTCAACCATTCTCTAAAGAATACAAGAATACTAAGATCAAACATTACCTTGTACCTCCTTTAAAAGAATTTGCATTACTAGTTTTGAATTTAATGCAATTACTATTTAGCATAACCCGTGCCAACTTTTAAAACCCTTTTATAATGCCGTTTTTGCTATTTTCGTTTGTGAAATCCATCACAAATTTGATTAAAAAGGGTACAAAGAAGCAAAAAAATGATGTTCAATTTTTATACATCAGTTGAATTAATAAGCTTAAATATGACCATTATCAACAGCCAAACGTTCAATATAACGTTCTTCCAATTCTTTCAAAGCTTCTTCTGAATTAAATGATTTGTTCCAGACTACATAAGGAAGAGTTTCGGGCTTGAAAGCTTCTACAAATGCTTCTTTATCAGGAACTTTTGAAATGATATCCGGAAGATACTCAGCTTCGTCCCATATTTTTTCAATAGCCAAAGCAGATGTTTCCAACAAATCTGTTTCAATCAGTTCAACATTTTCATTTAATTCATCTGTATTAATTCTTGGGTTAAGCCAAACCGACTTTTTACCAGGCATAGCAGCCATAACATGTTTTTCCAGCAAGTTTCTCAAAGCTTGGGGGTAAGCAGAATATTCCTCATAAGTTATTCCGCTTTTTAAGAGATTTAGCAGATGCAATATTTCTTTAACACTAACTTTAGAAGCAACAACAATTTTGCTGATAACCTGCATTGGAGTCAGATGAAGCTGAAAAGCTCCAAAGCACATCCATAAACCAGGTTTGTCCTGTGCATCCCAAAACTTATATACCCCCTGTTCTCTGGGGAAAAACAATCTACAACCGCTTAAAACCTTACAATTATGTTCTAGAGGAATTTCATATATTAACTTTGCTGCTTCATCCTCATCACGAAGAAGAGTTTCTATTATTGTCTGACGTTCCTGACGGCTTAATATTGATTTAATATCGTCATAAGCATTCAGCAAAGCATTATAGCGTTCTGTTTCTTTTTCATAAGCATGTTCAGCAAACTTCTTCAACAAAGCAAGAAGCATGGGTCTTCTGCCAAGCTTCGAGGCAATACCCTGAAAAGCTTTTATAGAAACGCTTAATACAGAATTTTTGTGTTCAGACCAGAGAAACTCGTATATTCCTCTGTGAGGAGGCTGAATCATTAGTCAAAACCTACAACAGTCTGCCACTGTCCGTCTTTATATCTGCTTACAGAACCGCCAACAGTACCTACCCAGACATTATTATCTTTAACTTTTATTGAATGAATGCTGCCCTGAAGAAGACCGTTAGATTCATTAAATACTTTCCAGCTTTCACCATTATAGAAAGCAATACCGGATGGAGTACCGACCCAGAGATTTCCAGAGTTATCAACAGCCAAAGCTCTAATGATATTGTTTGGCAAATCTTTGCCTTCTTGATGTCTGGTCCATTCTTTGCCTTCGTAATCGCAGCTGCAGAGTCCTTCATTGGTGCCTATCCAAACTCTCTGACGAGCTTCATCGAAAGTAATGCAGGTAATATAATCGGAAACAAGACCATCGTTTAAAGCCGGAGTTGAGCGAGTGTTTTTATTGGTAATAGTCCTAACGTTTTTTCCGTCTTTAATTACAACACCGTCACCGTAGGTTCCTGTCCAAAGAGAATCGCCTAAGACAGCATAACAGGTCTTGTAAGTATTCAACAAAGAATCTTTTTTGAAGTATTTAAGCCAGTTAGAATTTGCATGAGCCTTTGGAGAATAAAAAGACAAACTTAAAAGGCTAATAACAGTAAAAATGTATAACCAGCGAGTTTCTTTCTGTTGCATAGTTGTTGCCTCACTTTTATAGTATCTGCCCTAAAATATCGGCAGAAACCTTAAATAAGCTTATCCTTTTATTAGAGACTTTCAAAAAGGCTTTTTTGCAGGCTATGACCAGCGTTTTTATGAAGACCCCTCAGTCAGCAAGCTGACAGCCAAGCAAAGCTTGGCGTGAATGATGATTAGTGGTTGGTAGTAGGTGATTGGAAAAAGACCCCTTTCGGTTCCTTCGGAACCACTTCCCCCAACAGCTTACGCTTTGGGGGAAGATCTTCATCTGTCAGAGACTTTTGCTTATTTTAAGGTGATGAGGGGTTAATCGAAGAGGCCTATATCAAGTTTAACAGTTCCGGTGCCTGTTTTTAACTTTGTATCAGACACAATAGGGATTTCCTTTTTGCTTTCTTCTTTTATTTTTTCTTTTTTCTTTTTGTCTGTAACACTAAAATCAACAGCAGACTCGAAATAATGCTCAATAACAGTCTTTTCTTTTCCAGTAAAATTAACATATGGAAAAACAGCTCGTTTATAACTGCGAGCCAACCCGTACATACGGTTAAACTTCATTTCTACTTCAACTTTTAGCTGACCTACAGGAATATCACGAAACTCTTTTTCATATAAAGCGGTGAAAGTATCGCCTAAGCCATTGCTCCAGCCTTTTAAATCTTCTTCTTCTTTTCTAGACTGTTTTTCAACAAGTTCAATGTTCCCTTTGTATTTCCCGTTAATATAGAGCTTTGCATAATCAGCAAGCTTATTAGGGTTATTACCGGTATAATACAGCCTAATTATCAAAGCAGAACGGTCTGTTCCCTTTTTTTCGTAAGCATAATCATAGAGATTCGCCCCGCATTCAGGGCAAAGCATAACTAAGTCAGGCATATTTTCAGCACCGCAGGCAGGACAATCTTTTGCTTCTACTTGCCATAAAAAAGCAAATAGAAACATCATCAATAAAATAGAAACTTTATTAAAGAAGCAATGCTTTAACATTTTTCCCAAAGAGTATTGAATCAGAATCGCAAAACTAGCGGTGTGTCATAATTATCACGTCTGAAAGTAATTTCAACTGCTTCTAAGACAGGCTGTTTTCTAGAACTGAAACCAGCACCATCATAGTATATTTTTTCAACCTTTACTATTTTCCCCTTAACCGTTATAGATGAGTAGTCAGAAATTCTAGGGTCTTCATTTACTTTTTTAGGCAAAACTACCATAAAGCAGTAATCCATATTGGTTTCGGCATCGTATTTGGAATTAGAATTAACACAAATGGAAAGCTTGCCGCGTTCTTTGTTTATAAATTCGACTGCACCTTCCCATTCAACAGCCTTGCCAATATAAGAATTAGGATTGCTGCTTACATCGTAAGGACTGACGCTTCTAGTAATATTAGCCTGAGTCATTACTTGTTCGCGTTCAGCATTAGCACGCTTTTCTGCCTGCTGTTTGTTGACCCAATACTGGCTTGCATTCAGCATTTCTTCTATCTGTCTCTTCTGGTCAGCAGTGAGGTTGCCATGACTCTTAGCCATAGAAAGCAGTGGAAGAGCCTTTTCATAATCGCCTTTTTGATAGAAATATGAGCCACGGCTGTAATAATTGTAACTTTGCTTTCCAACCATGTAATCTAATTTGTTCTTTGCTTCTTTTAGATTAGGATTGAGTTCAAGACACTTTCTAAATTGGAAAACAGCATCATCAATTTTTTCTTGTGCTTCATAAGATTCACCCAATGCGAAATAAGCTTTAATCATTGAAGAATTAAGCTGTATCGCTTTTTGGAAGTAACCTTCAGCTTTTTCAGGGCTTTTAGTCTTCATATAAATCAAACCTATTGCATAGGGTATTTCTGGGTCTGTAGGAGAAAGCTTGGCAGCTGCCTGATAACTTGTCAGCGAATCTGTATAATGATTGGTTTTATAATTCAAAAAACCTAACATTTTATGTGAACTAACATCGTTAGGTCTTTCCTTAACTACAACAGAATAATATCTAATTGCTTCGTCAGTCTTGCCCTGATTGAGCATTTGTTTTGCTTTGCTTTCTGCGTCATCGGGACTCATTAAATCAAATTCAGTTTTCCTATAATTTTCTTTTCCCTGACTTCTTATCTGTTTATCAACATCAGCAGCGAAAGATTTAGTCAAAGCATCTAATTCACGTTTTGCCGCAACATAATCGGGTTTTAATCTAACAGCAATCTGAAATTCTACTATTGCTTCTTTCATAAAACCTTGTGCTTTATAAACTCTACCGAGATTATAGTAAGCTTCAGCATAGGACGGGTCTATTTCAAGAGCCTTTTTAAACTCTTTATAAGCCTCTAAATACCTATTTTTATAAAAATGATTCAAACCGACTTCGACATGAAGCTTAGGAGATTGCTGTCCCCAGACCATACCAACCTGCCCAAACATCAAGGCAGCAAGAACAGCTGTATATATAACGGATTTAAATTTTCCCATAATAAATCTCACCAAATTCTTTAATAAATGTACCCATATGTTACCAAACCCTTCAATAAAATAAAAGTTAAAGATTGAAAATTAACGTAAATTTACAAAAGTGCTGTATTTCAAATTAAATTCTTTTATGCTAATATACATTCATTCTTCCTAGAGATAAATGTATGAAAAAGATAATAGCTTTATTAGCCTCGCTAAAAACAGCAATATTTTTAATTTGTGCTTTAACCCTTCTAGCTATAATAGGAACAATAATTCCTCAAAAGCTTGAAGCAATCAATTATATAAATGGGTTTCCCAAAACCTGGCAGTATATTCTTGCTCTAGGTTTTGATGATATGTATAGAAGCAGCTTTTTTATGGGAGTTCTTTTTCTCTTGCTGACTTCGGCTGTTATATGCGTTTGTATACGTTCTAAGAATCTTTATAATAAATTTTCTAACAAAGAGCAGAAAACAAAAGAATACATTTATAATCTGAAAACATCTAAAAAAATAACAAAAATAGAAAATCAAGAAGCACTTAAAGACTATAAAATTTCGACTCTGGAAGATGGTAGTCAGATAGCGTTCAGTTCAAAAGGGAAACCGGCTTTAATCGGTGGTTTAATACTTCATATCGGTTTGGTATTAATATTTGTAGGCGGATTTATTGGTTTACTTTTTGGCGTAGAAATGCCTATCTACGGCAAAGCCGGCGAAAAAATACCTATTCCCTCAATTGATATCATAAGAACAGCATATAAAGCTGACAAATTGAGCCGTCAAGCAAGAACAATCAGACAGTTCAACCCTCAGGACTCCAGATTAGATGGGATGAGAAAAGAAATTGAAAAACTGCACGAAATATATTCTGAAGGTTTAATGAAGCCAGAATTCAAAGTCTCTTTTGACAGGCTTTGGGTAGAAAACTACACTACTGCAAGCGGAACAAACAATGGCATAAAAAGCTGGAACGCAGAACTCAGATTTATGGATGTAGCTTCCGGCTCTCTTTTCAATGTTGTCAAAGAATCGCAGCCACAGGTTATAAAAGTTAATTACCCGATTAGTTACAACGGGTTGAATTTTTATCTTGCTTCATGGAATAAGATCTGGAAGAAAATAAGACTTAATGCTACATACCTTCCGAATATAGAAGGCTGGGAAAGCTATAAACCGGCCGAGGATTTATTCCCTCAAAAAGTTGAAGTAGGACTCAACGAATCTTTTGATATTAAAAGTTTTCCCTTTTCTTTGGTTGTAAGCCATTTTCTGCCAGATTTAAGAATTAAGCCGGATGGTTCATTTTTCTCTGCTTCAGCAGAGCTAGAAAATCCGGCAGCTATTGTTGTTGCTTTTGATAAGGAAGCAAACTGCAGAGTCGGAAATACCTGGGCATTCTCTGAAAAAAATGCTGGCATTTTCCCACATGAACCAAAATTACCTTTAAAATTCATTCTGGAAAATGCAGAATACGAATACGAATGCGTAATACAAATGACCTATGACCCTGGAACGCCTTTGGTTTGGTTAGGCTGTATAATGTTTTGTCTGGGCATGATGTTCACTTTTTATATTACCTATTGCGAAGAATGGATTATTATTAATCCTGACGGTTCAGCTTTCATAGCTGTTGATTCAAATAGAGCTGCAAATCTGTTGTCAGAAGAACTGACCAAATTAGAAAATAAATTAAACCCCAAAACTAATGAGGCAAAACAATGAACGAATCGACCATTTTTATCATAGCAATGGCCTGTTATCTAATCGCATTTTTCCTATATTGCGTTTATTTCAGCACAAATAAGGATAAAATTTATAAAATCGCAAGAATAGCCAATTGGATAGGCGCAATCAGCGCAATTATAGCACTTGGGCTTCGTTGGAACGAAGCAGGCTACCCTCCGCTCTCCAACATGTATGAATCAATGGTTACCCTATCAACCTTTATGGTTTTAAGCGGTATTATTTTTACAATCAAACATCCTTTAGCCTTTTTGGAAGCAGGTTCAAGTGTTTTTGCAGTAATGATGATAGGTATTTCTTCATTATTTCCAAGTGAAATAAAGCCTTTGATAGCCCCGCTTCAGTCTAACTGGCTTTATGTTCATGTTTCACTGGCTTTTCTTGGGGAATCATGTTTTGCGGTAGCTTTTATTTTAAGCTATATGTACTGCCTAAGACGAATATTAGGCAATTCAGCTGGCAAAACCACTTTTGAAAACAAAGCGGAAAAAATAGCCTGCTATATTGTTACAGTAGGCTTACCTATTATTTTTATCGCAGGAATGATTCTTCTTGCCTTAACTTTAAAAGAAAACCCCAAATATGTTAATAAATGGCAAAACATTGTCTATTGGCTTATTTGCCCTGCCATAGTCACCTCTATAGTTCTTTCTATTATGACTTACCTTTTCAGAGGAGCTATTGGCAAAGGTGCCGAAAAATGGCTACCAGAAGATTCTGTTCTGGATAACCTGACATACCGTGCCATTGCCCTTGGCTATCCTTTATATACAGTCGGAGGACTGGTATTTGGAATGATCTGGGCAAATAAAGCCTGGGGTAGATACTGGGGTTGGGACCCAAAAGAAACCTGGGCTCTGGTTACATTTTTAGTTTATTCCGTATATCTGCATGTAAGATTATCACGCGGTTGGAGTGGAATCTGGACGGCATGCCTAGCTGTAGCAGGTTTTTCTGTAACATTGTTTACTTTGTTTGCAGTTAACTTCCTTATCAGCGGACTCCATTCCTATATTTAACTTTTATCAGACAAAGTCTATTTTTACCTATGCCCTTGGCAACTTTTGCAAAGTTGAGAATGAAAAAGTATTATGTTATAATAAATAAATAATTATTTATTTTTATACTAGGTGCCTTAAAATTGCCTTGCGAAACTAAGTTTGAATTTATATTACAATTTGAAAGAATTCTTGGCGAAATGAAAAGCAAGAATTCTGAAACCTATGGGCGAAATATACAGTTTTTGAGTGTTGAACCCATAGAAGCAGTAAGGCCTATTTTAAAAAAATTTTTTCCATCTGATTCAGCTTTAATAGATACTTTAGTTCGCAAAGATATTGACCTGATGCTTATGCGTATATTGCGTTCCGAAATCATAGGTCTTCAATCAGACGGTGAAAAACTGGTTAGAAAAGCCAGAGACATTGTTGCTAAATTCGGTTTTCTGCCGCCGGTCGCATTTTTTTATGATTATAATGGCGCAGAACTATACGAATCAATGTTAGATACAATTTATAGAATTTTAAAAAAACACGGGAAACCTCAAGGTCTTTCAGAACTTTGGCACAGATTCTCAGCCCCATTAATAGCAAGTTTTGAGTTAAAAAGTGTTTTTAACAAAGAATTGCTCTTTAAAATCAGACAACGTTTGAAAAATTATCTTGAAAAAGATAAAAGATTCTATATTGATGCTAGAAGTCCCAAAAAGCTTTATATAGGCTTGGCCGAATGGGAAAAATCTTTTAATTTATACGAAAACTAGGCAATTACCTTGGCACTTATTAGTAATAAAAATTTAAGCGAACGAAGTTTCACCCTCTTTTATTGCTTTTGGCTGGCTGCAATAGGTTTTATTACAGTAATGCTTCAGAATTCAGAATTGGGTGTTATTGCAGTTTTTATTATGCTGGGTATTTTAACAGTAGTTATCAGACACAACATAAAAGAAAAAAATTCACTGCAAATGGTCTGCAATTTTTATGAAAAAGCCCATAGATTAAACGATTTAGAAATGCTTCAATCAGAACCTGGCTACAAAAAAATACTTAGTGCAGTCGCAGAATTAGGCCGTTTTGACTGGATTGTTCTATTCATGCTGGATTCAAAAAAGAATGCTTTTACTGCAGTCGATTCCGTCGGCATAAAGATAAACAGTTTCGGCAGCATTAAATTTGAACAGTTATTGAAAGATTCCGAAGAAAAGGAAACCGACCCGTTAAAACTCTCTTTCCGCCTTTTACATTACGTTTTCAAAGAATATGATTTTAAGG
>JAFXRA010000233.1 GCA_017526725.1 Candidatus Rifleibacteriota bacterium | reverse complement strand
TGCTTACAATACCTGCCCCAACGGCTGCCGTTACTGCTACGCGAATACAAACCATGGAAAAGCTGTTGAAAACTATAAATGTCACGACAAAAATTCGCCTATACTGCTTGGCAAAATCAGTGATTCGGACGTTATTTTGCCAGCCAACCAGACTTCTTTTATTGATAAATCTCTGAATCTAGGGCTATTTTGAAATATGTATAGAATTATCAATTTAATTTATATATTATTATGTGATATTTCAGATAATGATCATAATAGTTAAAAAAATTAAATCAATAAAGATTAAAGGTTTTATTAATTTATAAAATATTAAATATATGCTATAAAAATATATTTACTGAAAGTTAAGAAGTAAAATATGAGTAGTTTTATAACTGCAATTCTAAAAAATATCGATTATACTATTCCTATTTTTTGTATAAAAGCAATGGCCTTTATTATAGGCTTTTTCTTTGTAGCAACCCTTTTTGCGGGGTTCCTTTCTACATTGTATCATTTTATTTTTGCCCAAAAATTTGGTTACAGAATAAAATTCTTTTCCCTTTTTGGCCTAGTTTTTATCAAAAAAGATAATAGATGGAAAAAAATATTTAATAATCTAGCGCCTGTATGTTTTGCTATGAATTTACCTAAATTTGACGAAGTAAATTTTCAACAAGATTATTTGAAAAAGGAAAAACAATTAATTTTTTCGCAAAGATTTACTAATCTATTTATCAGCATTGTTATTTTTGTGTTGACTTTGGGTTATATTATTGCATTTTTCAAAGGGGAATCTATATCGTTAATTGGATTATTTTTAATCGGCTTTTCTACTGGTATGGTTTTTCATTCTGTAAATCATATAGGAATAAGCTTTTATATTTACAACAAGTTATTTAAAGGTCTGCTTGGTTATATTCAAAGCAAGAGTGATTCGCTTTTAGAAGGTGAAAAAATAGAAAATCTTGATTTAAAACCCATAGAAGAACTTCCATATAATTCTCCTTCTGAAATGGAAAAATTATATTACTACTTGATTTATTGCTCTTATTTGCTTTCTTTAAACAAATTTGAAGAATTACAAAAAGTTTCTCACGAAATGACTGACATGTTATGGAAAAAGAGCTTGAATCTTTTTTATTTTGCTTCTTATTATTGGTTGATTTTCTATTATTCAGAAATTGAAAAAGATAAAGAAATGGCTGATGACTTTTTCAGAATAATAGAGCCTGTTGTATGTAATGATGAAGAATCCAATGCTAAGAGGGTTTTAGCCTACTATTATTACAGGGTATACAATGATTCAGAAAAAGCAAAAACTCTTATAGAAGAAGGCTTGTCTGGAATAGACAAGTATTCTTTTGGTGAAGAACGAGTTTTTGAAAAAGAATTGCTTTTGAAACTTAAAAATGAAATAGATTCAAAGCCTGTTACTACGGTTTCATAAAGTCTGGATTGTCTCGCCTTCAGCTCGCAGAGGTCATGTGAAAACTTGAATTTTGCTATTAAATTAGTATTATTTTTTTTGTCTACACATTGTCATAAACGTATAGCTTTCAGGGGCAAGCCCATACGCTATACTTATTATGACAAATGTATAGACAATCAATATAATCTAATTTGGCATTAAGAATTAGTTTTCGGACAACCTCTTGCGGAGGCAGATCTTAAATACTGTAGACTTAAATCTGTATTGTAATTATTTCTTAGGGATAAACTTTTTGCGGGAGCGAGTAGCACCACGGGTCTTGGCGGTCTTGAGGGCTTTGCCAAGCTGCTCTAAAACACCTAATTCAAGGTTTTCTTCCTGCAAAGCGATGATTTCATCACGAATCATGGCAGCTTTTTCAAATTCCATTCTTGCAGCACAGGCTTCCATTTCTTTCTTAAGGTTATTGATGGTTTCAATAAGATTCTGAGCATCGATATTCTTGTTTTTCTTCTTCTTGCCGTCATCTTCGCCTGGCAGAAACTGTTTGCTAGGCAAAGCTTTTATAATAGTCTGTGGAACAATATTATGTTCTTTGTTGAATTTTTCTTGTATTTCTCTTCGTCGAGCTGTTTCTTTAATACAGTAATCCATAGCTTCAGAAATATGGTCGGCAAACATAATAACTTCACCGCCTGCGTTACGGGCAGCACGACCGCAAATCTGCATCAATGCCCACGATGAACGTAAAAAACCTTCTTTATCAGCGTCTAATATGCAGACTAACGAAACTTCGGGCAGGTCTAATCCTTCTCTCAAAAGATTAATACCCACTAAAACCTTTATTTCGCCAGTTCTTAGCTTTCTAAGAATTTCAATTCTTTCGAGAGTGTCTATTTCATCATGTAAATAGCTGGAAGGAATAGCCATTTCAGCTAAGTAGGCAGCCAGTTCCTGAGCCATTCTCTTCGTCAGAGTGGTTACCAGAACTCTCTCATCTTTTTCTAACCGTTGATTAATCTGATTAATCAGATAGTCTATCTGGCCTTCTGTTTTAACTACAGATATCTTTGGGTCTAGTAAACCTGTAGGTCTGATTAACTGTTCTGCAACTCTGTTTTGAGAAGTTTCTAGTTCGTAAGGACCAGGAGTTGCTGAAACAAACAGAAGAGGAGCCTGTTTTGCTAAAAATTCGTCGAAGGTAAGACAACGGTTGTCTAGGGCTGAAGGCAGTCTGAAACCGTAATCAATCAAAGTCTGCTTTCTGCTTCTATCGCCTCTGCACATTCCTTTAAGCTGAGGAACGGTCATATGAGATTCATCTAATATGATAAGGCAGTCTTTGGGAATATAGTCAACAAGCGTATCAGGCGGTTCGCCTGGTTTTCGGCCAGAAAAGTGTCTTGAATAGTTTTCTATGCCTTTACAGAACCCTGTTTCACGCATCATTTCACAATCGTATCGCGTGCGTTCATTAATGCGCTGGGCTTCGATGAGCTTGTTATGGTCTTCAAAGTATTTTACCCGTTCCTTCATTTCTTCTTCAATGTTAACTAAGGCTCTTTCCATCTTTTCTTCGGTGGTTACGAAGTGCTGAGCTGGGTAAATATCAACATTTTGTAGTTTTTGGGTAATTTCACCTGTTGTTGGGTCAAATTGCTCAAGTTTATCTATTTCATCGCCAAAAAACTTAACTCTTATGGCTAATTCGCTTGAAGCAGGGAATATATCTACTGTTTCCCCTCTAGCTCTGAATCTTGAACGGTAGAAATCCATATCGTTACGAGAATACTGAATGTCGATTAAATCTCTTACAAGTTTCTGACGAGGCATTTCTTGCCCAACCTGCAAAGAAATCTTTAATTCAGAATAATCTGATGGCGAACCTAAACCGAAAATACAGCTTACAGAGGCAACTACAAGAACATCTCGTCTTGAAAAAAGAGCTGTTGTAGCTGAATGTCTGAATCGGTCAATCTGGTCGTTAATTGCGGAGTCTTTTTCGATGTAGCTGTCTGTTGATGGAATATAAGCTTCTGGTTGATAGTAGTCGTAGTAACTTACAAAGTATTCAACCGCGTTTTCAGGGAAAAACTCTTTGAACTCGCTATATAGCTGAGCAGCAAGAGTCTTATTGTGAGTAATGACAAGAACAGGTCTTTGGCAGCGTTCTATAATATTTGCCATGGTGAAGGTTTTACCAGACCCAGTGACGCCGAGAAGTGTCATTCGGTCTTTCCCCTCATTCACCCATTTGGCAAGCTTATCAACTGCTTCCGGCTGGTCGCCTCTAAGACTGAAAGGACTGTGAAGCTTAAATTTCTGTTCCATGATATTGCTCTAACTTAAAAAATATAAAATTAATTCATGCCTTTTTGTTCGTATTCAGCCCAGGTTTTATATTGAACAGCAGGAGCTGGAGTATTTTCTTCCAAAACAGATTTATACATTTTGGCAAATTCAATCAGCATGTTTTTGACTTCAGTAACATTTTCCATACCGTTTTTCATATTTTTATTGAGCTGAACCATTGATTCATCCATAGTTATAAGCTTGTTTTGATTCGGTTTTAGCTTATTATAACTACTCCTAAGAATGTCTAACATATGATTAAGCTTCTTAGCAGCTATCTGACATTCAATTTCATGATATTCTCTATTGTATTTATTGATTGCAGCAAGGGTCGCAGTGTGATTATTGATGTCTGTTTCTTCCTGCTTTAGATTGCTGAGCTTCTCATAAAGAGCTTTACATTCTTTTTCAGGGTCATAATCACTTTCAAAACCAGAAATTTTGCTTTCACATTCTCTGATAATAGGACTATAAGTGGTCATCATTTCTATATTATATTCAGAAACCTTAGTTATAAGTTCACCACGCTTTTCCATTTCATTTGCCTGGGCTTCTGAGATTTCACCACCGGTAAAGTTTTCTGGCAAGCCTTGCATACGATTTGCCATAGCTAAACTCTGTTTCTTTGACTGTTGTGCAAAATTAGAATTGTTGTATTGCTGAGCAATTTTCATTGCCATGGCTATTTTGGCAGGATTATTGTCATCCATATTGTCTAAGGCTTCCAAATCAGCTTTAGAAATATTCATATTGCTTAGAATATTTTCTTCACTAGCATTTTCGGCAATACCCAATTCCTTTATTCGATTAGTAGCTTCTTCAGAAGCAGTTTCACCTTCATTGTCAATAGTTTTTTCGTATTTATTTATGTTGTCATCAAGGCCTTTAAGTATTTTCTCGAATGGCTTATTGGTTTTTAATTGGGCATCAACTTCTTTTTCTGTTGGGAAAGTAGAAATCGAGCTAAAAATATCTTTCGCACTTTGTGCGTTAACAGAAGATGCCAGTAAAACAAAACCCAATAAAAACAGATTAAACTTTTTCATGATGCTCCTTATTTTGATGAAGTAATCAATTTGTCTGCAATCAATTTAAGAGAATATTCTAGCATAACTCTTATATTTATATCAATTAAGCAATATTTCAGAGCTTTGTTTAAATTACTTTATGAGTTTATGTTATAATGAAATTATATTGATTATAGGGAATATTATGATGAATAGAGTTATTAGATTTTGTTTAATATTTTTTCTTATTGGTTTTTATTATATAAATAGTTGTTGTGCAAAAGATTTTTCTTACATGGGAAGCCAGGATAAAAAGTTTCAAGAGCTATTTTATGAAGCATTAGAATTAGAACAAAAAGGGAAATACCAAGAAGCTATCAAGTCGTTGGAGGAAGCCCTTAAAATTAATCCAGATCAGATGCAAGCCCTCGGAGAATTATGTATTTGCTGTCTGGAAGTCAAAGATGGCGAAAGATTAAAAAAAGCAGCTTTAAAAGGTTTACAAGTAGCTCAGGATATAAATAGTGAAGATAATATAGGACGATTTTATCATAATTTAGCCGGCTATTACCATATGAATGAACAATATGAACAAGCAATAAAATATTTTAAGCTTGCTTTACATAATAAACCATATTATACGGCAGACTACGCTCCTTTAGGCTATTGTTACTATAAAACTAAAAATTATGATAAAGCTATTGAGTGCTATAGCATAATTCAAAACGAAAAAATGATAAACGAAGTTCGTAAAGTACAAAGAGCCGAAATTCCTCTTGAAAATAGTGAATACATGGCTGTTAAATACATACTTGATGATAATAATGAATTGCTGGAATCAGAATGTAAAAAAATTATAAAATTAGATTCTAATAACGTCTTAGGTTTGATCGGTATGGCTCGTGTTGAAGCAGAGAGAAATAATTACTCTGAAGCAATAAAATTAGGTGAAAAAACACTTCCTTTATTAGATAAAAAAGACAATAAAAAAAATGATTATCTTTATCCATATTTATATTTAAATATTTTAAATAAAAGCTATTATCAATTAGAAAATTTTGATAAATCATCGAATTATACTAGATTATATTTGATAGCAACTTATACTTCTGACGCTAAAGAAGCTTTAGCAAATGGTAATGTCGAACTTGCATTGTCTTGCTATGAAAAAGCTTTAAGTCCCGATAATGAGATAGATACAGAATTTGTTCCTTATAATTATATGGCTTTAGATGGAATAATTGATTTATTATTTTATATGGAAAAGCCAGAAGAAGCTAAAAAATATATTCAAAAGGGTATAAAAATTTGTAAAGATGAAAAAAATACAGACAAACTCACTTATTATATTTTTCAGGTTGGTCGGTATTATACGTATTTAAAACAGTATGATAAAGCCATAAAATATTATAATAAAGCTTATGAACAATCAAATGACTTAGATGAAAAATATTGTTTTAAAATTGCTGCAGGCGGTTGTTGGGGTTGTTTAGGAGATATGAAAAAAGCCATTGAACAGTTTGAAGAATGCAAAAGACTTGTTGATAAAGGTGCAGAAGACCTAGAAGATATTAATAGCAAAATAATAGTTTGTATAAATTCGATTGATAAAAATTCAAATCTTTACAAATCAGAAGAGCATTGTAAATTGTGCCTTGATTACTATGAAAAGAAAGAATACGAAAAATCAGTTGAACATGCTGTTATTGCATTAAAATACAAACCCCAAAATGTTTTAACAATTATATTATTAGCAGAAGCATTGTTTGGGTTGGGTAGAGAAGAAGAAGGATTCGCGACAGCCGTGGATGGAATTAATATTTGCAAGAGAGATCACAGTAAAGAGGGCTTAGATGTACTTTATTATAATGTTGGCAACTATTATTCAAGAAAGGAAGATTATGAAAATGCTGTAAAACAATATTTATTAGCAACTGTTTATAACCCTTTAGATAAAGATTATTTTTATAACCTTGGTATGAGTTATAAAAAATTAAAACAGTATCAAAATGCTGTTGAAGCCTATGAAAAGGGGCTGAACCTAGACCCTAACGATAAGGAAATGGCAGACCAATTAAAAGATTGTAAAATGAAATTAAATAACTAGAAGTAGTTAATGTTTCTTTTTTCCATTTAAAGCAAAGGAATGCAGTAATCATCGTAGTAAGCATGATTTGTTGGAACTATTTCGGCTAATTCCATGGCTTTTTCACTAAGCATAATAAGTCCCGGTTGCAAAGATGCCAGGGTTTTTAATACTGATGCAACTGCTTCTGGTTCAACTTTAAAATCGCCTTTTTTGAAAACAAACCATTCTCGGCCATCATGACAAGCTAAAAATGTCTGCTTTTTTCGATATATTTCAAAAGTATTGGGTTTTGTGTGCCTGAAAACTGCATAATCAGCACCTAAATAAGCTCTTTGCATCAGATAATCTGGTGGAAGCGGAATACCGATAAAAGGTCTTAAATCTAGAGATTGAACGTCGTTTTCGTGAATTACTACACGTTCATTTCTTAAGACTTCGCCTTTGGTTACATCTTCAGGATTAATATATGCATATTTGCGATCAGGCTGTAATCCGAGCATTTCCATGTTGTCATCCACCTGTGGGTTATCTGCAAAAATAATTAAATTAGAGCATTCTCTTTTGGTAGCTTCTCTTTTTAAGCCATCAAGAAGTATTTTTGCAACTTCTGGATAAGTATAGCTTTCGTGTATTCGCCAATAAATAACCTGTGCTTCACCATTTGGCATTTTTACAAGGTCAGCGTGAGCAAAAATGACTGTGTTATAAGCAACACACCAACTTGAGCCTGGAACACGGGCAACTATTTTTGCATGCATTTTGCAGGTTTCTGTTTTGTCGAACCATAAACCTTCGAGAGTTTCAGCACAACAGTGCATATCTGTAACAGATTCTGAGTCTTCCTCATATTCAAATGCTCTGAATTGAAGTTGGTTGAATATTTCCTGCATCATGGATTGCCCCTTATCTAATGATTATTATTAAAATTAGAGCAATTAGTATAACATATTTCTATTTGATGGACAAATTCACTTGATGAAATAATTATGTTATGTATTTTAAAGAATCAATAGTTTCAATTATGACAAAAAAATTACCCCCCAGCCGAAGCTGAGGGGTAATTTTATATATGAATTATGCCTTATTGAACTCTAACGAATACCAGTGCGTCTAAGAAGAGGGTTGCGTTGCCGCCGCTGCCAGCAGCAGTTGCAGTAAGGTCGATGTCGATACCAGATGTGCTGGAGTTAATCTGAATACTGCCAATGCTCATAACAGTTCTTCCTTTATTGGTTGCACTATAACCGCTGATATCTTTCTGCAGAAGAGCACTGCTTAAAATACCATTTTCTCTGATTTCGCATTTCCATGTTCCGCTTGTGGTATGTGGGAAGTAGTATGCGTAAACATTGTATCTGTAGTAAGAACCTGATGAAGCAGGTCTTGGCAGAGCATAATATGATGAGGAGAGGAGACTGCCAGCTCCAAATCTATACTTGTCGCTGTTAGTTGCTCCTGCTGTTGATGGAACAAGAAGTGCACAGCCAGAACCTGAATAGTTATCTATATTTGGATAACTATTAGAATTGTAGGCTAAGTAGACATGATTCTGATTGTCATTATTTGCTAATGAGAATTCCCAGTTCGGGTCTTCGCCTTCAAGAATATAAACGCCCATGCCGCCTGGATAAGCTTTTGCACAAGAGCTTAATTCACTTTCTTTACCAGAGGAACTTACTGCTGAAACTTTGAAATAGTATGGAATACCGAATTCAAGTTTCTGGCTCTTCTTTGTAGGATCTTGATTATAAGAACTTGGGTAGGTATTGATTACCAGATTAGTTGTTTCTGTCCATTGGGTTGTTCCTACAACAGCCTTAGTGTATGCGCCTTCTGCACTTGTTGAGAAGTAGATGTTGTAAGAAGTTGCATTTGTGCTGGCATCCCAAGCTAATTTAATGCCAGATTCGGTAACTGTTGAAGACCAAGCTCTAAGATTCTTTGGAGTAGAAGGAATATTAACATCAGAAGATAAAGTAGTAATAGAACTTAACTTGCTGACATTTCCGTTAGTGTCTAGTGCTCTGACTGCAAACAAGTTGTAGCAGCTACCGTTTACATCTTTGAAACTCTGAGTTAAGTTGGCAGAACCGTTATCGTCTACTATACCAATGAGAGAGAAGAGGGCATCATTTGAACTAGCTCTGAAAATCAAATATGCTGAAAGGTCCTGAGTTGGGTTATCGCCTTTAAATATATTGGAACCATCTTCATTTGTAGTTGGTTTACTCCAGGTGATAACGGGGTCAGAATCAGAACTTACAGATAAATCGAATGGCGGATTCGGAATTGTATCATCGCCTGACTTAAGAGTAACCTGAACTGGGTCAGAATTTTCACTTTCCGAATAAGCTTCGTTAAAGCTTCTAACAATGTAAGTATACTGTTCTGCAGAAGCTTTGCTTATAGAGGTATCAACAAAACCTGGTGTTTCAAGAGGAACAGAAGTAACCCATGTTACACCGCCGGCACTGCTACTTAAACCTCTATAAACATTATAGCCTTTGATGCTGCTTGAGGTTACTTTATCCCATGAAACGTAAACAGCTTCTGTAGAGGCTCTTGCTTTAAGATTAACAACTCTTGGAGGTCTTTCTTCGTTTGGAAGACCAGCACGAACCTGAATTGAATTTGTTAATGACAAATCAGATTCTTTAGCCTGGGTATCAAAAGCTGTAACTTTGTAATAGTAATACTGATCGTTTACAAGCTTGTTGCCCTGATCATCATCGTAGTAGTTTGGAGCGGCCATTGTTCCTACTGTAGCAATGTGAGTGAAAGGACCGCCGGAATTTGTGGAGCGGTAAACACGATAACCAACAAGGTCTGCTTCAGTATTTGATGACCAGGTGATATAGCAGGCTCTTTCCCTGCCGACACCGTTAACGTTTTGTGGAACGCTTGGAGCTTCGTTGTCTACAACACCAGCATCTCTTTTGGTGCCTGTAGTACAACCGAACAGCCCTAATACCATAACAACTAGCATTAAGACTGCTATAAAGTTCCGCCCGAATCGCTTATTGGGCACAACTTTGTTCAACATAAGGCAATCTCCTTTTTCGGGTTTTGACATAATTTCTCATTAGATATCGTCAGTTATATGAAATTTTGTGAGTAATTTTATTTTTAGATATAAGACTTAAGATGGAAAATAAAATGGAGAAGGGAGAAGGGAGAAGGGAGAAGGCTTATTTTAGATAAATAAAAGAAAACAAGCTGCCATTATGCTTTTTCATTCGTCTGTAAGAAAAATACTTGTCTTGCATGCAGTAAGTGCATTCGTCTAAGTCGATTATTTGTCTTTGCGGAATACCCGCTTTTTCTAACTGATATCTGTTTAAGGCTCTTAAATCAAGATGCCATTTGTCTTTTCTGATAAAAAATTTTTGCCAGTCCTGATTTTTAGAAACAAACATATGATATACTTCATCACCAAGTTCAAAACAGCATTGGCTTATGCATGGGCCAATAAATGCTGTTAACTCAGATGGTTTTGTTCCAAAAAGTTCCTGATGTTTTAATATAGTTTTCGAACAAATTTCCTGAAGTGTGCTTTTCCATCCGGCGTGAGTTGCTGAAACAGCCTTTTTGCTTGAGATGAGAACAGGGCAACAGTCTGCTGTGAAAACACCAATTGGAATTTTTGATAAATCAGTAATTAGCCCATCTGCTTTTGTTTGAGGTGTTGGAAAAGAAAAATTGTTTGATACTTCAACTATATCTGATTGGTGAACCTGGTTCACAAAAAGAGGAAGTTTTGTTGATAAACCTAGATTCTTGGCGAGATTGTTCCAGTTTTTTTCAATTCCTTCTTTGTTGGCTGCATAAAAATTTAAATCCCCGTCAGAACGGTCTGAAAAAATGGCTATAGATTCTTGGGTTTCGAATATTTTCATGTTTTGAGATATAAGATATAAGAATGAAGATATAAGATTTAAGATTTAAGATATAAGATTTAAGAAGATCAATTAATTCTCTTTAGTCTTAAATCCTATATCTTGAATGTGGCAGTTGGTTTTTATTGTAGTAAAAGTTACAAGATTCAAGTTACAAGAATTTTTGAGTCTCCATTTATGGTCTTGTATATCAATTTTGGGTCTTAAATCTTATCGCTTTTGTCAGTAACTCTGAAGCTGAGCCATCATGCGTTCAGCTAGTTCGTCTACCGCATCAGTTCTTGTAGAAACCTCTTTAACCATTTTTAATGTTCTGATAGCGTCTTCTTGTCTGCCTTTCTGGGCATATAAAGAAGCTAAAACTACATAAGCTTCCTTCATGGTTCTGTCCAAAGCAATAGCTTTTTTGCTCTGTTCATAGGCGGCTTCGTATTTACCCTGATTATAGTTCAGAAGAGCCAGGTCTTTATATACTTCAGCATTATCTGGAGCCAATCTGAGGGCTTTGTTGAATTCTTCTTCGGCTAATTGATACTGGCCTGAGCGGAAGAAGTCTTTGCCCATATCTCTGTGTGTATCAGCTTTTTTATCATTGTTTTCATCTAATTGCTTTTTAACTTTTAAAAGCATGTTTCTAGACTGGCGGGAAACCATAGAAGTTTCCGGGGCTGAACTGATGATATAGTTAAGCTCGTTTGCTGCTTCTGCTGTAAGACCTCTGTCCATATATGATTTTGCAAGAGAATACTTTCTTTCCAATTCTCTTTCCTGAGCAACAGTAATTTGTCTTGGAGCAGTATTTTCAACTTTTGCAGAAGATGCATAGTAGGAAGATGAAATCGTATTGGTTTCACGGGCATTTCTGGCTGCTATTGCATCACGGGAATTGTCTATCAAAGGTGTAGAAATCATAGAAGACTGCGGAGTGTAATCTGAAAAAGAATTATAGTTTGAGGCAGTCATATATGAATTCGGACTATACGAAGAACTGTAACTACTTGCGAATCCGGTAGCGCTTACAGGAGTGAAATTTGAATTTGTATCTAAAGCGCTTGAATTTGCAATATTGTTTTTATTATTCGAATTCTTTGCAGTATTGCTGCCGCGGCTGTGTTTGTTCAAGAAATCCTGAAGCAATGAACTACCTTGGCCTTTAGTGTTTGTAGAAGACATCTTCTG
Source organism: Candidatus Rifleibacteriota bacterium (assembly GCA_017526725.1). Next base: position 1,303 of record JAFXRA010000233.1, on the reverse strand, counting down.
GGTTGAAGCAAAAAGCTGCTTTTTGGATTCAGAGGTTAATGTCTTAATCTTTTTATTGAGATGTTTCTTTATCGGGTCGTTATCAGATATTTTGTTTAGAGCTTGACGATAAGCGTTTAAAGCTTTGTTTTCATCATTAAGTTTTTCATAGCAGTCACCCAATGATACATAAGCTTTTGCATAATTTGAGTTACATCTGATAGTATTCTGAAAATTTTTGGCTGCTGCAGAATAGTTACCAGAGGTATATTCAACTAAACCTAAATTAAAATACGACTTATAGAAAGTAGGATCTAATCTTAAGGCTGTTTGAAATTGTTCTGCTGCTTCCTGATTGCGGTTTGACTTATATAAAGCCCAGCCTAAGGAATCTCTGAAACTTGGAGTATTCGGAGAAAGTTGAACTGCTCTTTGGCAGAGTCCTATGGCTTGAAGTAAATCCTGTTCTGTAGAAGCTAATAAAAAACCAAGATTATTTAGCGCAGAAGGGTAGGCTGGTTTTAGGCTTAGAGCTCTTTCGTATGCTCTAATGGCATTTTTTACGTCACCACATCGTTCAAAGGCATAGCCAAGGTTATGGAAAGCTTCAGGAATATCTGGTCTGAGCTTTACTGCTTTAGTTAAATCAGAAACAGCTTCTGTACAGTTGTTCTCCTGAAGTTTGCTTGTCCCTCTTATGTATAGCTTCATTCCTTCATCCTGATATGCTGGAAGTGCATCTAAACTTAGAGAGAAAGCAGGTAAATTAAGAAAAAGCACCAAAAAACCAGTAAATGCCAGCTTTTTCATAAATTGCCTCCTATGGCTTTGTCTTTTTAAATTATTATTCCTCACCCTAATCGGCACATTTTTATTTAATATTTAGCTTTTATTAAGAGATTAGACTTTGATTCTATAAAAGAGTATTAAAGATTTGAATAAAAAACTTATCAATGATATAATAAAATGATACAAAATGTTTGGAGGCTCTATGAAATTAGACCATCAGCGCTTTAGCGCTTTATTTGTTTTATTAATTTGCACAATGGTTAGCGTAAATAATTCTTATGCTCAACAAATGGTGCAGCAGCCGGAACTTGTACAGGTATTGCCTTCTGGGGTAAAAGGCAGCCCGACAGATGTCCTTGCTGAATTGTCTGATATAAAGATTACCCGAGAAATGTATGATAAAGAAGTTGAAGCTTTTAAGCAGGTAGCCCAACCTCAGGCTTCTGCACATCTTGTTACTCCAGAAGGACGTCAGGATTTCCTTCGTCAGCTTGTAGAAGTAACAATGTTTCAGAAGAAAGCACAACTTGAAAAC
>JAFXRA010000232.1 GCA_017526725.1 Candidatus Rifleibacteriota bacterium | reverse complement strand
TCATAATCTTCTTTTCAAAATCATCACCATAAGACAAAAGTTTTTTATCCCAATCAGACATTTCAAAACCCATTGCGCGTTTTTCACGTGTTTCACGGCATTTTGAATAAAGCTGTATGCAGCCGTCCATGATTGCACGGTGGTCATCTCTTGTCTTACCGTTAACCTGCTGTTTCAAACGAGACAAAGAACCAAATGGGTCTATTACGCCACCCTTAAGATAGAACTGACCTTCTGTAATATAGCCAGTATTATCTGGAACCGGGTGAGTAACGTCGTCACCTGGCATTGTTGTAACAGCTATCAGTGTAATAGAACCGCCGTCTTCGAATACAACAGCTTTTTCATAGCGGGATGCCAACTGTGAATACAAATCACCAGGATAACCACGGTTAGAAGGAATCTGTTCCATAGTGATGGATATTTCTTTTAAAGCATTGGCAAAGTTAGTCATATCTGTCAGCAGACAAAGAACCTTTTTACCTTCAATAGCAAAGTGTTCTGCAACAGTCAGAGCTATATCCGGAGTCTGCAAACATTCAACAACCGGGTCGGAAGCGGTGTGAATAAACATGATTGTATGATCCATAGCACCGCCCTGTTCAATTTTATTCTTAAAGAACAGATATTCGTCATACTTCAAACCCATACCGCCAAGTATGATAACGTCTGCTTCAGCCTGTAATGCGATTCTGGCAAGCAGTTCATTATATGGTTCACCAGGAATAGAGAAAATAGGAAGCTTCTGACCTTCTACCAAAGTATTGAAAACGTCAATCATTGGAATATTAGTCGGAATCATGCGATTAGGCATAAGTCTTATAGCCGGGTTAACAGCCGGGCCGCCAACTTCAACCAGATTATCGGTAAGTTCGCCTCTGCCGTCTCTAGCTTCTCCGCTTCCTGAGAATACACGTCCAAAAAGATCTTCTGAGAAGCTGAATCTCATAGAAGAACCTAAAAATGTTACTTTATCACCGGTTGAAACACCACGTGTTCCTGCAAAAATCTGAATTGTTGCAGAATCACCGTTAACTCTGATAACCTGAGCAAGAGATTTGCCCCATTTACCTTCAACTACAGCAAGTTCGTCATAGCCAACACCCTTTGCTTTAAGAGTAGCTACGTTACCAGCTAAGCTATCAATCTTTGTGTAATACTTATTCATTTAGCTGCCCCCTTTGCTGCAAGAGTTTCTTTAATAGATTTTTCTATTTCACCTAGCTTTTCACTGCCCCAAGGAGTATAATTCCAGTTTCTAACCTGGTCTGTTAAAGTGAAGAAAGTATCACGAGCCTCAGCCTTGCTTTCAAAAACAAAGTTATGAGCTAATACTTCTGTAACCATGTTGAACAGATATTTCTGTCTTTCAACCGGGCAGGCAGCGTCAACTTCATCGAAGGAGTTCTGCTGCAAATAAACATTATCTAAGAATTCAGATTTAAGATAAACAATGAAGTCTTCAATAGAAGTTCCTTCTTCACCAACAACCTGCATCATTTCATTAACGGTTTTGCCGCGTTTTAAGAAATCATGAGCCCAGTCTACTTTTTCAGTATCAATTATACCGTTATATTTAGACCAGGATTCAAGCGGGTCGATGGCTGGGAAACGTCTTGCATAAGAACGAGCATAAGACAAGCCTAAGAAAGCTCCGACAACCTTAATTGTACCCTGAGTAACAGGTTCTTCAAAGTTACCACCGGCAGGGCTGACTGTTCCGCCAATAGTCAAAGAAGCTCTTTTGCCATTCTTCAATTCAACTATACCGCCGCGTTCATAGAAACGAGCGATTGAGCTTTCGAGATATGCCGGGAAAGCTTCTTCACCAGGAATTTCTTCCAAGCGGCCTGACATTTCACGAAGAGCCTGAGCCCAACGAGAAGTAGAGTCAGCAAGAAGAAGAACATTCAAACCAACCTGTCTATAGTATTCACCCAGTGTAACAGCTGTATAAACAGAAGATTCACGAGCTGCAACAGGCATACTTGAAGTGTTACAAATAATAATTGTTCTTTCAATCAATGTTCTGCCAGTTCTTGGGTCAGACAAATGCGGGAATTCACGTAGAGTTTCAACAACTTCACCGGCACGTTCACCGCAGGCTGCGATAATAACAAGATCGACATCGGCATAACGGCTTGTATTAGACTGCAAAACAGTCTTACCTGCTCCGAATGGTCCAGGAATACAATAGGTTCCGCCCAGCATTACAGGGAAGAAAGTATCAATAATTCTCTGCTTAGTAACCATTGGAGTAGTCGGCAGCAAGCGTTCTTTATAAATGCCAAGAGGCATACGAACCGGCCATTTCTGAATCATATTAACAGAAATAGTTTCGCCATCTTTTTCTAAAGTTGCAATTTCCTGTTCAACAGTATATTTGCCAGCAGGAGCAATAGATTTAACTGTCCATTCACCACGAAGAGTAAATGGAGTCATAATGTTATGGTCAAAAATATTTTCTTTAACAAAACCAAGATTTTCGGCTGAAGTAAGAACATCACCGACCTTGGCAATAGGAGTAAAATCCCATTCTTTTTTACGGTCTAAAGCTTCCAGATAATGACCAGGTTCAAGGAAATTTCCAACCTGTTGAGCCATTTCAACCAATGGATTCTGAAGACCATCATAAACCATTCCAATAAGACCGGGGCCTAATTCAACAGAAAGCAAATCATCAGTAACTTCGACGATATCACCAACTTTAAGACCACGAGTCAATTCAAAAACCTGCATATCAATGAGGTTTCCTCTAATTCTAATAATTTCCGACATTAATTTTACACCGTCGGAACGCAGACAATATGCAACCGCGTTCTGGCAAACAGAACCATCAACTTCTGCTGTAACCATATTGCCGTATACCGTTACAATTCTACCGGTTAAGCTCATATTGCTGTCACCTCCTGTAGGATTTTACGACCTTTTACTAGGTCCAATCGCGAATAACGAGCGTAAATTCGCAATTCTAGCATATAAGCAATCAGTTCATCAGCAGAAAAGGAATAACTGATCGCTGAATTTCTAAGATAATCCAATCTGAACTGATCAATAGTTTTTTCAGCTATCATTGGTTCAGAACATTTTTTATAGGCTTCAATAACATAGTCAGTATTGAATTGGTCGTCATAAGCCAAAAATTCAGGAACATAATCAGAAGCATCATATTCCATTCCAGCTTTTTTCATACGATCAAACATAATATTTAATCGCAAAGAATATTCCCACTTAGCCCAATTGCCTAACAAAGAAGAACCAACTTTTCTGCTGGTTTCTGTTAACATCTTCAGCCAGGCTGCAAAAACAGAAGTCATCCATTCTGATTCTGTCTTGGTTTTAAAGCTGTAAAATACTTCTTGAAAATCTTCAGGCAGACTTTGAGGAAGTTCAGCATTAAAAGACTTATCATCCATTACAAAATAATGCTGACCACATTTCAGAATTTCATCTTCTGCACTCAAAACATCAACCAAATAATTTAGTTTGGAATCACCTTCAAATCTTAGATGATTATATGCTTCTTCTATAGAAACCTTATCTCCTAAATTCTCTGGAAGAGAGGGCAATAAGGTCAATAAATATTCAAGATTTGCCACAATTAAACCGCCTTCTATCAGGCTTCTAATAATTTTTTTAGTTCTGGTGACAACAGTTTTCTAAAAGATTCTGTAATAGATTCATCAGTAACTTCAAAAACTTCATTTTCACCTTCAGCGTGAGCTTCAAAACCAGCTTTCTTTAGGCCAGATACTAACTTTGCTACAGCGCCATTATCTTTGAATGAAGCAACGACTACATCTGCCAATGGCTTAGCAACTTTTTCGCTTAAAGAAACTTCCCAGTTCTTTCCACTCTGCTGATTCTTCAATAGCTCACTTATAGCTACCTTAAGAACTTCTTTGTCTTCCAAAGATTCAGCAACTTTATTTTTAAGGAGATTAGTTCCTATTTCTTCTATCTTCTTTTTTAAGCCAATAATTATATCTCTGGCAACCATACGCATTTCAGATTCAGAAGAATTCTGATTCTGTGAAATACGAGTCTGAGCTTCTTTTTCAACCTTAGCAGCTTCAGACTTAGCGGAATTTACTATTTTTTCAGCTTCTTTGCGGGCATCGGCGAGAATTTTGGCAGCTTCTTCTTTAGCAGCTTCAATGCCATCTTCTCTGAGTTGTTTTGCAAAAGAGGCAACATCCGTTCCCATTATTTTTCTCCTTAGGTCAAAAACTTTCAAATTTAAACATAGCTAGATACCATTTACTAGATTTTTTGTCAACTTAAAAACTATTAAGCGCTTAGATAGAGTGATTGAAGGGTTGGAAGGGTTATAAGTGTTACGCTTTGCTGTGGGACGATTGCTGTCGCAATCTGTGAGACGCCTGTTAGGAATTAGGAGTGAGGAATTGAGATAGCTTAAAACAGATAACAGTGAGTTGAAAATAGTTCTAATTGTTCGAGTCGTTCAAATAGTTAAAACTAGAGTTAGTAAGCAAAACAATTCGAACACTTTGAACCTAAGAAAACAAAAAACTAAGTTAATTTTACCTTTAGCCGATTACTTTAGATGAAGAGTATAAGCTTTAGGAGGTAAACTATGAAACGTTGGACAAGAAAGGCTTTTCTCTGTGCACTAATAGCTGCCGTCTGCCACAGTTCACCAGTCAATGCAGCAATAAGTAACGGTAATTATATAGCAGAAACTACAGCTATAAACGTAATCAATCATTTTCCAAACAATATGGATGTTGGTATTTCGCCTGACACACCTTTAACAGTAGAATTTGGCGGAGCACTCAACCAATCCTTCTATCAGAACGTAAGTTTTAATCTGTTCAATGGGACAGAACCCGTAAACGGCGAATTATTCTATAATCCCGCCGCACATCAGATTATGTTCAAGGCCAGCCAGCCTTTAGCACAGGGGCAAACCTATACTGCTCAGGTTTCATATTACGACGGATTAGGAAGAACAACCGAAAAAGTCTGGAGTTTTCAGACTGCTAATTTAGGTGAAACTTCTCAAATCAACACAAGCAGCAATTCTGCCAATAAAACTATCTCCCAGGCTAATACATCTTCAAATCAGGAACAAAATGCTGCTTCAAAGAATTTAGTATTAACAAATGCAAGCATGGGCATTGGATCTATTCGTCCAGATGCACCTATGGAAGTAAGTTTTTCTGAAGCCCTAGATATCGCATCTTTAAAGTCAGCTCCAGTTCAGCTTTTTGAAAACAATCGCCCAGTAGGGATTGACTACAAATTGTCCAAAGACATGAAGACAATTACTGTCAGTCCACGCAATGCTCTGAAACTTAATGCTTCTTATGCTGTTACTATAGATAAATCAATAGCTTCTGTTTCAGGGAAAAAGCTTGCTAAGAAAACGCTTATTCCATTCAAGGTATCAACAGATAATTCTTCTGATAAAGCAATAAGCCAGCATGAACTTGAAGAAAGACCTGCAAACCAGATTGCTAATATCGGTTCAAAAATCAATAATGCTGTTCAGCAGAATCAGGCACTGTTAAATCAGGGCCAGCAGAACTTCAACCAGAGCTATAATAATCTACAGCAAGCTGCAAATATGAATTATGCTAATATGCAGCAGAATGTCAATCAGGCTTATAATGGTTATCAGCAAAATATTGCTCAGAATGCTCAGGCCATGCAGCAGAATGCCAACCAGGCTTACAACGGTTATCAGCAGAACATTGCTCAGAATGTACAAAACCTTCAGCAGAATGCTAATCAGGCTTATAACAATCTTCAGCAAAATGCTTCTCAAAATGCCCAGGCTTTACAGTCAAGCATTGAAAACCCATTTGATAACCAAACTGCCGCAGCTTTTAAGCCTAATATGAACAATTATGCCATAAATCAGACTCAGGTTGCCAGAGCCCAGCATCAGCTTCAACAACAGCTTCAGCAGCAACAAACTCCTGCAGCACAGCAAGTTCAGCTTATAGGACTTGCTCCTCAGAACGGCGCAAAGGTTTCAAATCTCGCTCAGCCTATTACAATCGGATTTAGCGATGAAATCAAGCCCGAAACCCTAAATGAATTTACTTTCAGATTAGAAGATGATTTTGGCCCAGTTCCTGCAAAAATTCATTACTTCAAGGGAAATAAACAGGCTACTCTTACACCTATTGGTCTTCTTGAAGCAGAAAAGAATTATAGAGTGGTAGTAACTCAGGGTATTACCGACCTTTATGGCAGACCTATAAAGAGCGGAATCAATGCAATGTTTGCTACTATTACTCCATCTTCAACTCCTGCAGTTCCTAATATGGCTGTTCCTCAAAGCATTGCTTCAAAAAATACTCCTCAGCGTGATGCCCAGGAACTTGAAAGTTTTGACAATGCTAGAGCAACAGTAGCACAGTCGCTCACCGCTTCCAATCAGAACAGCTATAATCAGACTATGGCTTATGCACAGCCACAGAACGACAACATGGCTCGTAGCAGCAATCCTTATATGTCTGGAGCAGATAAAACAGTCAGAGCTTCAGCAAAAGAAGAAGCAAAAGCTCTCAATGCATTCAAGGTTGCTTCAATATATCCTGGACTAAACTCTGACAATATTTCCAGAAAATCTAAGATTGCAGTTCATTTCACAGAAGCTTGCGACCCCAAAACAATTAACAACATCAACATCTCTGTATTTGCTAATCAAACAAGAGTAGACGGCAAAGTTACCTATGATAAACGAAACAATAGAGCAATTTTTGAACCATCCAGACCTCTTGAAGCAAAAACAGAACATAAAGTAATTGTTAGCGACAAGATTTTAAGCAAATCTGGGGAACAGCTTTCTAAGAGATTTTCTTGGACATTCTCTACAAGTTCTGATACAAGAAATCAGTATGTGCCCACTGTAGCCAAAACGGCAGAAGCAGACTCAGCCTTTTACATTCCTCTTGTAGACAGTAAAGTAAAAATGACTCCTGGACAAAGTGCCGCATTAGCAGCGCAGAAATCCAATGCATCAAATACTTCTACATCATCTTTTACTTATGTTCCAACCAAACACTGGTCATTCAAATCTATGAAACATATCACAAGCAAAGGCATTCTTAATGCTTATCCGTTTACTTTCAATGATAATGTCACCAGATATGAATTTGCCAGTGCAATCAATAATGCCCTGAACAATTTAAAAGCAATGCAGAATGCAAATGCTAAAAAACTCAGAGTTGCCGATATGATTGAACTAGAACAGCTCATCATAGAATATAGAAGTGAATTAAAATCTTACGGTGTTAACACTTTGTGGTTTGAAAACTTCCTGCAAGGGCAGGGCGTAAACCTCAATCAGGTTGAAACTAAGGTTAGACAGTTGAATAGCTGATTACCTCATAAGTAGTAAATCAATCGGGTCTGCTGAATTAAGTCGGTAGACCCGATTTTTATTTGAAACTATATCTAAAAAGAATTTGTCCCCAATCAGCTCACCGCTTGTTTCAAAGCTTTTGCCTTCAGTGTTTTTTACAATACCCTTTAACTTGATTTTGTCATCAAAAGAACCATTAACAGAGTATTTATAGCTATTTTTCTGTTTACTGTTCTCTAATTCATAAAAATTGCCGGAAAACTTCTTGAAGAACTGCGGCAAACCATTATCTGTAGATGCTTCGAAATTGGCATTTATGGTTCCGCTACCGTTTTCAGGAGTTACATATAAAAGCTTACCACTGATTTTAGAAATAGGTTCAACTTTTGATACCTGACAAAGGTCTTCCAAATCCAACTTAGCATTTACCATTGGTCTGCTGCCCAATAGATTGACAGAAAGCGTAGCAACACCATTTAAATCAGGAATACCGTTTGAATACTTAACCATCCAGGGCAGCGAAGAAGTTAACTGGCACAGAGGTAACGAATTAGATTCAAATAAAAGATTCCACTTACGCTTTGCCGTTGTAACAGATTCTATATTTCCTTTTAAAGATGCAGGGAAACCTAATAATCGGCTTCCATTGTCGCTGAAAGTCAGATTGCCGTCAAATAGTTTCCATTCGCCGTTTAATTCTAACAAACTAAGAAAAATACCTATAACAGAAATATCCAGCTTGTCATATTTTCCATTTAAATTGCCTAAAAAGCCTATTTCGGAGTTATATAGCCAAGAGCCCTGACAATAAAGTTTACCGCTGACTCCGTAAGGATAATCAATTTGCCAGAGAACACCCAGCCACTGCGATAAAGGGAGAAGATCAATCTGGGTATCAGATGCAATATACCCACTTACCTCCATACCTTTTTTGCCTTTTCCTAAAGATAGTTCAGAAGAAACAACCTGCTTAGCAATATTAAGTTTTATTTTACCGTTCAGCTTGTTCTTTTTCTGACCCCAAATACCATTAAATAAAGCTTTTGCCAAAGGTTTACTTTTCCAGTCAGCTTTAAAATCAGCACTGACATCCAAGTTATCAGAATCCTTGCCTCCCTTTAAAGCTATATGCTCTGAATATATCATCAAATCTGCATCTGTATAAGGTTTTATTTTTATATTATTAATATCAAAACTGCTGATTCTTATATTGTTCGGCATACCTGCAAAGCACTCAGTCCCAATAAAAGCAGGAATGGAAGCTGCCTCTGAAGGCAATTTAAAACTGCCTGTCCAATCAACGCTGCCAACATTTCCTACAAATTGAACTGTACCCTTATTTAAAAGTTGGCTATATACTGGTTTTATGGTTATATCTTTAATTCTTGCATCGAAATTTGGTTTGACATGCTTTATATCGACCCGGTCGATTTTTATCTCAGTTAACAGACAGCCTTCTATATTTCTAAAGTCTATACTTAGTCTCTCATTGGAAACGAAATTATCAATAGCAAAAATCAACAGTCCTCTGAATAATTTTTCTGAAGAGAGCAAAGAATAAATGATTATAGATAATATCGAAAAAAAGAAAATAACTACAAGAATTAGATTCCTTGATATTTTCGGCTTTACTTCCATCAAACTACTCTCTCGTATATAAATTAAAAACCCCGAAAATCAATTCGGGGTTTCTGATTTTCTGAACATATAGATTAGTACATCAAGAATTAGAGTTCAAGAGGGTACCGAAACAATATTTTTAATTTTCTATATAACTAACGTCAAAAGACATTGAATAACAGCTTGTTCTTCCTTTTTTATTAATAAAGGACATGCCATCGGTTAATTCTTTTACAGAACTTAACATGTTTTTAATATCATCAGAATTAGATTCGATACTATCAGATATTTCTTTAGAATTAATGGGATAATCTTCAATGCTAATCATCATTTTGTTTTTATAGATAGAAAACTGCAATTCAAACAAACCTGATTCTTTCTGATATATAACTTCTATAGAGTTATTGAGAGCTGTTTCAAGAGCTTTTTTAATTCGGTCTCTTGACTGTTCCGTAAAACAAAAATGGTCACAAATACCATCTAAGGATAAAAGTGCATTTTTGGTAAAGCACTTATCTGCTGGTATTCGCATATGAAAGGACAAATCATCCTGTCGATTATTAGACATAATTTTAATACAAATCGCCCTTCACTTGTCAGTAAAGTATTACTAACATTAATTCTTATTATTCAAATCAAAGCTATATAACTAAGTTATTATTCTTTAGCTGCTATAATTTTTATAACTTCTTCTTTGGTTGTAGCTTTTTTCAAATCATCTATAAGATCTTGATAGCGAAGAAGTCTTGAGATTCTAGCGAGAAGCTTCAAATAAAGGCTTCCTGATTCTACTGGAGCAGCTAATAAGAATATCAAATTAACCGGATCGCCATCTACAGAATTAAAATCTATTCCATGAGCAGCTCTGGCAAAAGCTATTGATACTTCATTAACAGTATTTGCTCTAGCATGAGGGATAGCTATTCCAGCACCAATAGCTGTGCTTCCAAGTTTTTCCCTTTCAAGAACGGCACTGACAAAATGATTCTGGTCACTAACTTTACCAGAACCACAAAGCATTCCAGATAATTTGTTTATTGCTGTAGCTTTATCAGGAACATCAAGATTTAAATCTATAAAACTATCCTGAAGTAATTCTGAAATCATTATTATCTCCTACTAAATCTTAGAAAAGAAATATTTGCTTTTTGATTGCATAATATATGCCAGCAATATATAAAATTAAAATGGCTAAATAGTCAAGATTTTGTTATTTTTTCTTAAGAAAAATTAGCATAATTCTGTACATTGTGAAAAAAATACACTTGTACAAAACGTGCATTTTTCACACTACTTTAAGTAGATCTGCCCCCACGCAGGTGGGGGAAGTGTCAGCGCCAGCTGACGAAAGGGGTCTTTTAAATCAAGCAATCTGTCCGCTATTTTGCTATACGCTGTCGCTAAACAGAAGTCTACTATAGTCAGGTCACCACTCCGGTTACTTTGTAACCACCTCTCCTCTAGGAGAGGCTCTAGGGCACATCTTCTCCGCTCTGTTGCTCTACGCTCTACGCTCTATTATTGGCTATTCCTCATCCATTCCATGTTTCTTCATCTGATGTCTAAGAGCAAACCTAGTGAGCCCAAGTATTTCTGCTGCTTTGGTTTTCTTACCGCCAGTTTCTTTTAAAACTTCTTCAACTATATGTTTTTCTACGGAATCTATATAGTCTTTAAAGTTGAATCCCGGTTTATGCCATGGTTTATCTTCATCAGAAAGCTTTGACTCATCACTTTCATTTTGAACTTGAACTTTATCTGGAGTTTCAGCTTTCAGAACGGTTTTCTCTTCAGATTCAGTTTTATTAGATATTTCGTCGTTTTTAAACTCAACAGAGTCAATATTCTTCTTTAGTTCATCAGGCAAACTGGCAGACCTGATTAAATTTGAAGTCTCAAGCAATACAGCTCTTTCAATAATGTTTCTTAGTTCTCTGACATTACCTGGATAATCATATGCCTGCATAAGCTTTAAAGCATCTTCAGAAAAACCAGTAATGTGTTCCTTAGAAAACTCTTTACGATATTCATCCAGAAAACTCTTTGCAAGAAGAACTACATCGTCTCTTCGCTCTCTAAGCGGGGCTAAATTAATAGTAAAAACATTTAGACGATAGAACAAATCCTTGCGCAGGCTTCCTTCTTTCATTTTCTGTTCAAGATTAGCATTAGTAGCAGATATTATTCTGACATCTACATGTATGTCAGTTGTTCCACCCACTCTTCTGAATTTACGTTCCTGAAGAACACGCAAAAGCTTAACCTGCAAAGAAGCATCCAAATCACCAATTTCATCAAGAAAAAGAGTTCCACCGTTTGCTAACTCAAATAAACCTTTTTTCTGCTTCTGAGCATCAGTGAAGGCACCTTTCTCATGCCCGAAAAGTTCAGATTCCAGCAATGTTCCGCTAACTGCTGCCGCATTAACATCTATGAAAGGTCTGTTGGCACGTCCGCTTTGAAAGTGTATCTGTCTAGCAACTAATTCTTTGCCTGTTCCAGACTCACCTCTTATAAGAACAGTGGTATGATCTGTTTTTGCAGCCATAGCAATATGTTCTCTAAGAATCTTTATACTGTAATTTTCACCTAAAATTTGAGAGAAATGAGATTCTAAGCGTTCTTGATAATGCTGAAGCTGGCTTTTAACTAAATTGGTCTGTATTATCTTCTTTATAAGAAGACTCACTTCTTCTAT
>JAFXRA010000231.1 GCA_017526725.1 Candidatus Rifleibacteriota bacterium | reverse complement strand
GAGAAGCGATTAGAAGTCCGAAGACTTGAAGCGAACCTAAAACAATTCCCTAATCTATAAAAAAACTGGATTGACAAAAATAAATTATTTAGCTATAAAAATTTTAGTTACAAGAAAATTTCTAGTAACATTTATTTCCACAAAGCATCCTGCTTTGTTGCTTAGGTAAGCTTTTTACTTTTGTATGTTTGTATAATAAACTTTTGATTCCTAAGCATTATAAATATCAACTTAGACAAGTTCGTTTTCTTATGTTTATTTTAGGTTAATTATACCTAATTATTCATAAAAACAAAATTTGCCTATTCAATTATTTTAATGTTAGGAGTTATTATGGATAAAAGTCTAAATTTCATTGATTTCCTACCTTTGTTTTTTCTTTTGTTGTTTACTTACTTTTATAATGAATTTGTAGATATTCATATATCTGATGAGTTAGAACATGAACATGAAAACCCTCAAATAGATGAAGATAGCAAAGAGGCTAAAAGAATATTCTATATGGATTTAGTATATTCAAGGATAACAGAAAATAAAAAAACTCTATTTGAAAAAGATACTGCTTGTTATATTGATGAAAACAATAACACAGATTTTATGTTGGCCATTGAAGATAATAATTTAGAATTAGCAAAATACCTTTTTGAAAGGAATAAATATAATATTAATCAAAAAAATAAAAACGGAGAAAATGCCTTATTGCTTTGTTGCTACTGGTATTACGACAGATGCTATTTAAACTATGATATTATAGAATTTTTAATAAATAAAAAAATAGATGTAAATGCTAAGGATAACAATGGAAATACTGCTTTAATAAAAGCTTGTACCCATAATGAGCCAAAAGTAATAGAACTTTTGTTAAAGGCGGGGGCAAAAGTTAATGAGAAAAATAATGATGGTGATACTGCCTTATCAACAGCAACAAGTTCAAATGGATTTAGTCTGATTTCATATATGCTTATAAAAGCAGGAGCTGACCCAAACATAAAAGATAAATACGGCAATAACATACTAACATCTGCCTTACATGGCGAAAGACATTTTTGGGCAGAATATACCGATATCAAGACCTATTATCACGATAATATTTTAACAAATTTATATTTTAAAATAGAACATCTCTTAATAGGAGATTCTTGCTGTCCATATCATCATTATTCTAAGTGCTTCCCTTTCAATAGCTTTAATTAAAATTAGAACTTACTCAGTTTATTGGAGAAAAATATGAGTGAGAAAGAAATAATATTTGTAGGAAACATAGAAAAAAACATTTATAGATTCAGAGACAAAAACGTAATGCTCGACTCTGACTTAGCTGATCTTTATGGAGTTGAAACAAGACGACTCAACGAACAAGTTAAACGAAATCAAAAACGTTTCCCCGAAAGCTTTATGTTTGAACTAACCAAAGAAGAAGAATCTAAAATCTTGAAGTCGCAAAATGCGACATCAAGTTATGGCGGCAGAAGAAAGCCTGTAAAAGCATTTACAGAACATGGAGCTTTAATGCTTGCTAATGTTTTAAAGACAGATAGAGCAATTGAAGTCAGCATACTAGTCATAGAAGCCTTTGTAAAAATACGTCAGATGGCTATGACCAATGAAGATATTGCTAGAAGACTTACAGAACTAGAAAAAACTTCTAAAAGTCTAGGAAGAGAAACAAAAGAATTAAAAAATAGTATTGATGTAATAATGCAAACAATAAATGGAATGATGATACAACATCCGCCGAAAAAGCCGCAGATAGGCTTCAAAACGGATAAGAAGCAATAATAGCGTTTTTATTGTAGTTGGTAGTCATTGTAGTTATTGTTGAAATTTAAAACCAAGAATCTTTACAACGATATATATCTTGATATATACTTTAGTATATGGGAGGTATTTGTTTATGGCTACGGCAAAAATATTTGAAAATGGCAGAAGTCAGGCTGTAAGACTGCCAAAAGAGTACAGATTTAAAGAAGATGAGATACTAATAAATAAAATTGGTGATATCGTTTTGCTTATGCCCAAAAACGATGAATGGAAAGCTTTTAAGCAAAGCCTAGACCTTTTCTCAGATGATTTTATGGCTGATGGAAGATCTCAAAATAACCAAGAAATGAGAGAGTCTTTATGAAATATATGCTAGATACAAATATTTGTATCTTCATAATAAAACACAAACCAGATAAGGTTATTAATAAGTTTTTAAAACTTAAATCAAATGATATTTGTATATCCTCAATTACTTTTGCAGAACTTTCCTATGGAGTTGAAAAGAGTCAGGCAAAAACGAAAAACCGTATTGCTTTAACTCTATTTCTTTCTAACATAGAAATTATGCCTTTTGATTCCCAAGCGGCTGAGGAATATGGAATAGTCAGAACGGAATTAGAAAAAGCTGGCCAACCAATAGGTCCCTTAGATACACAGATTGCGGCTCATGCACGTTCATTAGACTTAACTTTAGTTACAAACAATACAAGGGAATTTAAAAGAGTTTCAAAACTAACCGTCGAAGACTGGACAGTTTAAATTTTGAATAAAAAAACAGATATAGATTGCCACGCTACTGCAATGCTTTGCATTGCAGCCCCTTCAGTCACTACGTGACAGCTCCCCCACCGTTCGTGGGGGAGCTTCTTCGGCTAGTAATGACGATTATAGCAGAGACTAACGATTGCCTAAAACAATTCCCTAATCCCTCAAACAAAAGATTACTCTAGTTCGGTCACCCTTTCAATGCAAAGCTAACGCTTTGCATTCAGAAGACCCCTTTCGGCACTGCGTGCCACTTCCCCTCAAGGGGAAGCTTTAGGAAGACTCACTCATCAGCGATGATAAGTCGTAAGAAAGCTTCGATGTCGAGAAGAATGTATTTAAGCTCATCGGAGAGGATGTTAAGGTTGATGATGTTATGCTCTTTGGGTTCGAAGTAGACTTGGCGGAGAATATTATCGCCAGTGTTGAAAAGCTGGCCAATATCGGGCATTGCACCGCTGAACTCAAACTTAATATGGTTCATAATTCTGGAAATCTTGCTGATACCTGCTTTGGCACCAAGTATTCTAATTCTGCTAATATCGAATAATCCTTTGGCTTCTTTTGGAACATCGCCAAAGCGGTCTTCACATTCGTCTTTTATATCTTCAAGCAATTCAAGGTCATTACATCGAGCAAGCCTTGAATACATTTCAACTCTGGTTTCCTGGTCTGAAATATACTTTTCAGGGAAAAATGCGGTCATAGGTATTTCTACAGTGGTTTCAAGCTTTTGAGCAGTTTCGCCATTCTTCAATCTCGCAACTGCTTCTTCCATCAGTTCCATATAAAGAGAAAAACCTATACTTGCAATATGACCGCTCTGGGTTTCTCCTAAAATATTACCTGCGCCGCGAATCTGCAAGTCTTTCATGGCAACTTTAAAGCCAGAGCCAAGAGCAGTATGTTCTTCGATGGTTTCCAAGCGTTCAGCAGCTTCTTTCGTTAGCTGTTTCCCTTTTGAATAGAAGAAATAAGCCCAAGCCTGTCTTGTTGAGCGCCCTACTCTGCCTCTGAGCTGATACATCTGCGAAAGCCCAAAGCGTTCTGCTTCGTCTACTATCAAAGTATTAACATTAGGAATATCAAGCCCAGACTCAATAATTGTAGTAGCTAAGAGTATGTCATATTCCTTTTGAACGAAAGCCAGCATAGCTTTTTCTACTTCGCCCTCGTCCATCTGACCGTGAGCAATAACAACTCTAGCTTCTGGAACAAGTTCCTTGATGAAAGCCGCCTTTTTATCTATGCTTTCAACTCTGTTATAAACGTAGTAAATCTGACCGCCACGCTTCAACTCTTCTATCATAGCACGTTTTATCCAAGCTGGGTCGAAGGGAGAAACGTAAGTCTGCACTGGTCGACGGTCTTGCGGAGGCGTATCAATAATGCTTATCTGCCTAATTCCAGACATAGCCATCTGCATAGTTCTAGGAATAGGCGTAGCAGTCAGCGTCAAAACATCAATCTGGGTTTTAAGCTGTTTAAGCTTTTCTTTGTGCTTAACACCGAAACGCTGTTCTTCATCGACTATAAGCAACCCCAAATCTTTAAACGCGATGTCAGAAGAAAGCAAACGGTGTGTCCCAATCAAAACATCTAGAGTGCCAAGCTTGGCTTTTTTGATGGTTTCTTTCTGAACAGCAGGCTTTCTTAAACGGCAAACCATATCAACAGAAACAGGGAATCCCTCAAATCTTTTCGAGAAAGTCTGATAATGCTGGAAAGCCAACAAAGTTGTAGGCGCAAGCACAGCCACCTGTTTCCCTGAACAAACAGCTTTAAAAGCAGCTCTCATAGCAACTTCGGTTTTACCATAGCCCACATCACCGCAAACAAGCCTATCCATAGGAATGTTGCTTTCCATATCAGCTTTTGTATCAATTATAGCCTTCATTTGGTCGGGAGTTTCAGTAAATGGAAATCTTTCTTCCATCTCTCTCTGAAACTCGTCATCAGGCTGGAAAGCAAAACCCACATTTGCAACACGCTTTGCATAGAGTTCCAAAAGCTCTTTTGCAATAGCTTCAACATTTTTGCTGATTTTATACTTCTGAGCAACCCAAGCCTTAGAATTTAAACTGTGAATCTTAGGAACAAAGCCTTCGTTACCAATATATTTTGTTACTTTATGAACCTGATCAGTGGGAACATAAAGTTTGTCGGTGCCAGCATACTGCAAAAGCATATATTCACGAGTGTTCCCGCCGGCAGTCATGGTTTGAATACCACGAAACTCGGCAATGCCATGGTCAGCGTGAACTACAATATCGCCAGGCACCATCTGCTCAATCTGAATCAGATTCTGCCTGCCGCTTCGCTTATGCTTCTTAACTTCCCTGTCTTGCCCTATATAAATATCGCTTTCAGAGAAAATAGCCAGTTTACGCTTAAAATCTTTGAAACCGTGAGTGGCATAACCATTTAAAAATAGCACAGAGCCATATTCAGCTCCAAAAGGTCTTGAAGCAGAATGAATCTTGATTTTTCGTTCCCCAAGCAAGCCTTTTAAATTGTTTAAGCGGTTTTCACTATCTATAACAATTACAACAGCCCATTTTGAACTTAAAAGCTGCCTTAATTCATTTATTAAAGACTCTCTTGATGAGTCAGTAGGCGGCGGCAAAAATTCAATATCTTTAAAAATACCGTCTTCACGTTCTCCAAAACGACTGTAACAAACAGGCTTTCGTTCTTCAAGCAGTTCAATTACGCGATTATATTCGTGGTAGTAGTGGCGAGGCTGTCGCAACGGCGTTAAATCACCAAGCTGATTATATTGAGATTCAAGCTTGTTTCTAAATTCCTCTAACGCCAAATAAGTCTGATCTTTTTCATCAATGATTATTCGGCAATCTTTCCAATAATCCCACAAAAAGCCGTAACCCTTTTCTATAAAAGGTTTCAGCTCTTTATAGTCAATACTGTCAGGATTTGTCAAAAAGTGTTCTAGCTTACGTGAAAGCAGATTACCACGTCTGCTATCAAGCTTCAAAACTTCGCTTTCAATGCGTTCAGCAAGTTTATTCAGTTCTTCTTGCGTAGCCACATACTCATTTACAGGAATAACCGTTATAGAATTGCATTTTTCAAAAGTTCGCTGTGTTTCAATTGAAAACTTTTTTATAGAGTCTAAGTCGTCTCCGAAAAAATCTAGTCTATAGGGGAACTGGCTATCGGGTGGAAATAAATCTAACAAACTTCCTCTGACTGCAAAAGTTGCTGGTTCTTCAACAACATTTGTTCGTTTGTAACCCAGCATTATAAGCTTTTCGATTAATTCGTCTCTGTCGCTTTCATCCCCTGATTTTATGGTAAAACAGGCTTTGAGCCACTTTTGAGGGTCGAAAAATCTTTCCAATAAAACGCAGGAAGGTACAATAACAAGCCCACCAAAACGGCTGTCGGCAGACAAAGCTGTCAGTCTGTCAGCAATAAGTTCATCATCGGCAGCAGTCTGGTCATAAACGCTTTCACGCTCAGGAAGCATACAGATTAATCTTTGCGAATCTTTTTCCAGCCAGACTGAAACCAGCTTATATATTTCTTTTGCTCGTGAAACAGAACCAGTCACAAAAAGAGTTACGCCTTTCTGCTTCGCTAAGCTTGCCAATGTAATAGCACCTAGCGAACCAGTGTAACCTGAAAAGTCTTCTTTTGTTTCAGGAGCAATAGCAGATATAAGCTCTGCAAATGCTTCACCGCGTTTTGATATGTTCATGTTAATTGTTACTGCTATTTGTTTTTGTCATTTTATAAGTTTTATAAGCAAATGTTTATTTTTAGAGAAAAGAGGTTAGAGATAAGAGATTAGAGGAGTGTTTTAGCAATCGTAAGCACCTAACCCTGACTATCATTATAAGCTATCGTAAGATTAATTAGCAATCCCTTTCATTTTAGAGATAAGAGGTTAGAGGATTGTTTTGGCAAATCTAAGTCTCGGCCATAACCAACATTGAGAAACCGCAATTTTTTACTTCATAGCGAGAGGCTGTGCTAAAACTAATTTTTAAGTCCAAATAAGATTGTTCTAATTGCCTACCCATTGTCATAAAAAGTATAGCGTATGGGCTTTAGCCCTGAAAGCTATACGTTTATGACAATGGGTAGGCTACAAACAAATAAATACTGTTTTTTCATCAAATTACGAGTTTTAGCATAGCCTCAGCGAGCCATCGTAAGATTAATTAGCAATCCCTTTCATTTTAGAGATAAGAGGGTTTGTTTTGAGCATAACAAGTAACTTAATCAAAATAAATTGCAAGCAATTTAAGCCTTGTGTATAATATGTACTTAAAGTTTTAGGGAAAGAGAGTTTTGTTACTCTTATTACCTTTACTAAAAAACAATCTAATAAAGAGTTACATAAAACTTTTCTTATTGCCTGGCAATACTTAAAGTTTAAGGGTAGGAACAGCTTTGAAAGACAAAAATGTTATAAAAGACAAAAAGAGCAACTGGTATCTTTTTGTTAATCTGGTATTAATTGTTGCACTTTTAATAGGAATATGGACAAAAACTTCAGCCTGGGAAGCCAAGTTTGAAATAGGGAATCTCTTACTTTTCATAATAATAGTCAATACTATTCTGCTTTTTAAAGACTTTATACTAGTAAGCTATCCTTCAAAAAAAGACAGAGTCTCTAGACGCAAAGCAAAGAGTCTGATGCCATTAAGAGCATATATTAACTCAGCAAACGTTGATGACAACTTATTAAAAACCTCTATACAAAAGCTAAAAGACATAAGCGAATGTGAGTATGTAGAAATAGCGGTCTTAGACAAAGCTCAGTCTACTACATTGGTTTCTGTTGGAGAACAGCCTCAACTGCTGGCAGGAACCCGCTTCATTTTAAACGATGGTGCTTTATCAATAAAGCATTCCGGCCAGCTTGGCGCAGAAGAAATCTGTAAAATTACAGAAGAACACAAACCTATAAAATTTAAATCAAAATTAACAAGACTGAGAGCAGCTTTAATTCCTTTGAATCTAAGCAATGCTAGATTGGGAATCTGCGTGTTTTATAACAGCAAACCACCCTATTCTCCCAGAATATCTTTGTCCAATACTGGTTTCTTCTTAGAAACCCTGATTTCAATGATTGAAAACAGTCACAATCAGGTTGGCGGTTATAAAGATAAGGCAACAGGCCTTATTCTTTACAAGAACTACGAAGAACTTGTAGATAATGAATTGGAACGTTCTGAAAGATATGAACAGGAAATGAGTCTTTTAACTATCAAGATTACAGATTTCGACAAACTTCAAGATAGTGAAAAGCCATTAATAAGCAAGAATATCGCTTCTGCCATGAAGCAGTCTCTAAGACGTTTCGATTTGATGTTCTATGGTAAAGAAGCCGGTTCCTATTATGCACTTCTTACTGAAAGCGGTGTTGAAGAAGCTGAAGGCATCGCGAAACGTTTGCAGAAAGAATTCAACAAGCTGATCAAAAAGCTTCAGCTCAGCAATGACAAGAAGCTTATATTGGTTATAGGTTCAGCAACATACCAGACAGATGCAACTCACAGTATGGGTCTTATAGAAAAGAGTGCTGATGCCTGCGCTATGGCTATAGAAAACAATATTGATTTTAAAGCTTTTTCTGGTAATCAGAAACCCCAAAACAAGAAATCGGAGTCTAAAAAATGAACACAGACGAAAAAAGGATTGAAGTTCAATTTAATCTGAACGGTCAGAATGTCAAAACAGAAGTTTTGCCAGGCATGACTGTTTTAGAAATGATACGCAGAAACTTCAAACTTACCGCAACAAAAGAAGGCTGCGGCAAGGGTGAATGTGGAGCATGTTCTGTTATTTTCAATGGTCTCCCAATAAACAGCTGTTTAAAACTGGCTGCGACATTAACTCCAAGCGACCATATAGTCACCGTTGAAGGATTAGCTGACGACGAACTTATGCAGAGAATCCAAAAGGCTTATGTTGACGAAGGAGCTGTTCAATGCGGCTTTTGTATTCCAGGCATGACAATCAGCACCTATTCACTGCTTAAAAAGAATCCCAAACCAACTATGGATGAAATAAAATATGCTCTTGCAGGCAATATCTGCAGATGCACAGGATACAGAAAGATTGAAGCTGCAGTTGTTAAGGCAGCAGAAAGAGGTGAAAAATAAAATGAGTTTTGATTTTTTTAAACCCTCAAATATAAAAGAAGCCTCTGAATTACTTAAAAATCCCGGTTATGTAGCTATTGTCGGTGGAACAGATACCATAGTTAAAGTAAAAGGTGGTTTTTATAAATCACTTAAAGCTTTGGTAGATTTAAACGGCTTATTCAGCAAAGAAATAAAAGTTGAAGACGATAAGTGCATAATTGGCAGCGCTTGCGTAATGAACGTAATAGCGCAAAACCAAACCATAGTTGATAATTTTCCAGTTCTAGCTCTGGCAGCAGAATCTGTAGCTGCTGAACAGATCAGAAATGTTGCTACTATCGGCGGTAATGTCGGCAATTCTTCTCCTGTAGGCGATACAATTCCAGCTCTCTATGCTCTTGAAGCAGAAGTAAACATTGTAAGCGCTGAAGGCAAAAGAACTGTACCGATAAACGAATTTATCACCGGTGTCGGCAGAAATGTTCTAAAACCTGGCGAAATGATAGAATCTTTCGCTATTCCTATGAGAAAAACCAAAGGTTCTTTCCAGAAGCTTGGTGAACGCAAAGCTCTTTCAATTTCAAAAATCAATCTCGGTTTAAGTTATTGGAATGACGGAAAGCCTCATTATAGAATCGGTATGGGCGCTGTTGCCATAACCGTTTTAAGAGTTACTAAGGCAGAAGAATTTCTAGAAGCAGCACCTCATCCTCTTACAGATGAAACAATCAAAAAAGCTGCTGAATTTGCTGTTGAAACAGCAAAACCCATCACAGATATCCGATCTACCAAAGAATATCGGAAACAAATGGCTGGAGTTCTTTTAAAGAGAGCCCTGGAAGCTGTTAAATAATCGATAATACTTATAGTTAGAAAGATAATCCCTCTGAAGATTCATAACTTCAGAGGGATTTCTTTACAAAAGAAAGCTAAGATATAACAAAAATTAGTTAAAAAAGCTTAAATGCATGTCGATAGCACCAAACAGAAAAGCTCTATCAGGCAGTCTTTCGATTTTTGTATCCTGCGTGGTATAATTAAGGAAAACAAAATGATAAAAAAATTAATCAAATACTCTTTAATCTATATTCTGTTAGCTAGTGCCAATCTATATGCTTTAGCTCCTTTAGACATGCTTGAAAACGGTAAAAGAGCATTTGACCTTTGCAATTGGGAAGAATCAAGAGAAATACTTGAACGCTTTATGGAAACTTGGCCGGAACATGAAAAATACAGCGAAGCATTATATTTTTATACGCTGGCTTCCGCAAAGACAATTGATAAAAGAACCGAAGATTATCGTGTCAAGCTTGGGAACGAATTAAAAGATGCTGTTGCCAGCCTTTCTTTGGATATGCCCGATATGGATATCACCGAAGCTAAAGTTGCTTTAATGATAGCTCAAAAGCCTCAAAAGCCAGAAGTATGGGAAGAGTTAACTAAACTTACTCCTAAAGAATTAAAGCATTATCTTTTAAGAAAGTGGCACCCAGACCCATCTGAAACCCCATTTGAAGCTCTTAAATGGACTCAGACCAAACTTTGCAATGATACCGACCTTGATTCAGAAACAAAGTCTAATATAGCTTTAATTAAACTTAGTGCCTTGTGGAAAATAATGCTTTCACCTATTGCCCAAGAAAGCTCCAAGGACAAACTAGAAAAATGCAACTGTCTTCCAATAGATAAAGTCTTTAAAGCAACTGTCAGAGAAGCTTTCAAAAATGGAAATCAGTTCCAGAAAAGAAGGGCAGCTGTTTTTGGATATCATTTTGACTATTTTAACGCAAATTCCTTAAACTCAAACAAAAAAGTTAACAGTTCATGGCTAAGATATCTTAAATCAAGAGGTATTTCGTCAGAAGACACCTGGAGTCCAAGATGAATGATAAACTTCCGTTACAGAACAGTATATCTTTAAAAAAGCTATGGCCGACCATAAGAAATGTATTAATTGTAGTTGCGCTCATTGCCTTATTTGCCTTTATAGCATCTATTCCAAATACAACTTCAATAGATTTTGCAATTATGCGCAGAAGCCTCAGTAATTACGGAATAAGACAAAGAAACGTCGAAGATTCTACAAAAGAAGACATATCAACTAGACCTCTTACTGCATCTGAATCTAAATTGCTTGAAGAACAGCAAAGAGAACGCAAAAGATATGTTAATGAAAGCCGGGCCAGAATGTTTGTTGAATCGGCAACAAATGACTATTACAAGGGCAGTTACGACGAAGCACTCAGAAGATTAGACAGAGCCGGTTTATACGATCCCTGCAACTTCAGTGCTTTCAAGCTCAGGGGTCAGATTTTCTTCGAACACAATCTTTACAGAAAAGCATTTAATAATCTGGAAAGAGCCAATCAGCTTCCAAACGATGACAAAACTATAGCAAGAGACCTGGATGTTCTAAGAAAACTATTAAGATACAGCCGAAACGAAATTGATCAGCTAAGACAGACAGTAAACGAACACCCTGATAACAAAGTTGCAAAAGCACGTTTAAAAGAACTTGAAGAACGAATTCAAGATTAACTCAGTTATCAAGATTAATTCTTATTTTTCTTTACCCTAAGAATGAAACCATCTAAAAATAAAAAAACAAAGACTCTTCCTCTTGTTAATCAGCTTGAAACAATAGAAGACCGTTTCAAGTTAAGGGAATATTGTAAGCAGAACAATATAGTAACTCCTGACTATTTTGCTTCTGATGACTTTTCAAAGATAAGCCAGTGGGCAATGAAAAAGAACACTTTTCCTCTCTGCTTAAAATCAGCCAAAAATCTTTCTCACAACCATCTTATCTATATTTTAAAGGCTTATAGAGAACTGCCTGAATTTTTTGAAAATATCCAGGCTAAGACCAACAAAGGAAAAGTATTGATTGAAGAATTTGTTGAAGGGAAAGCATATTTAGAAGTAACGATAATCAACAAGCAAATCAGATTAATATCGCAGATCTGCCTGTCAAAAGCTATGAAACTGCAGCACAAATGGAGAGCTTTTCCCGTTAAACTGCCTCAGAATATTATTGAAAAGATAGACGATATTCTTAAACACTTTAATATATTAATTGAGTCTACAGCAGAACCCATCAAATTTTCCTTTGCTATAAAAAACACAGAACCCGTTCTTTTGTCTATCAACCTCAACAGCGAGCGTTTGGAGTATTTAGACGACTGGAGAGAAGACTCTGGATTAGAGCCTATTGCCAATAGTGTTTACCCTGCTTCAACAAATATGATAAGCAAGATAAACATTTATAATTCTGTAAAAAATCCTTCTCTTGATTTTTCTTCAGCCGTTAAAGTCTGTGCTAATTCAAAAGCTAAATACGAATTAATCAAAAACAAGCTTTATTTTATGATTACCTCAGATAATCCTAAAGCCATAACCGAAGATTTCGAAAAAGCAAATGCCGTTATAAAGCAGATTATTGAAGAAAGCAAGGATTAAAGATTATAATTTAAACTTTTCTGCAAGCTTAATTCCTAGAAATACACCTGGAACTGCAGTAAAAAACTGAATTCCCAAGACTGTAAAAAGCAAAAAATCAGACAGTTTATCAGGAATAAAAATATTTATTAATAGCATTCCGCCAACACCAATAACTAAAGCCTTTATACAAGCAGGAATCAACAATCTAAGAATCAAAGACCTTTTTGCTAATTTAGACAAAACTATTACCAGCAATAGGTTTCCTAAGGCAATCATAGGAAGAACAGGATACATTAATATAGGCACATGACCTGTGATAAAACCACAGAACGGACTTAGCAGACAAAGAACAAAAGCAGATTTTAACCCAATATAAATAGAAACAAAAACTAAAATACTGTTCACAATCACACCAGTAAGCAAATTAGGAAGATTAACCACCTGCAAAGCCACAATAACAGCCAGCATAATTCCATTAAGAGTTATGTTTCTGATTCTATTTTTATTCTGATTTTTATCCATTTGCCTAATCTAACAGTTAAAAGCCAAAAATTCTACCACAAAAGAGATATTTATTAATTTAACAAAAAATAACTTTTAAAATATGCTAACATAAGGTTAACTATATGATTATTAGTTTTACTAAGGAAATAATAAATGAAAAAAGAAATAAGACAGCAAATGTTTAAAGGGGAACGAGCTTTATTTAAATCAAATGATTTGAGGCTTATTGACTGCATTTTTCATGATGGTGAATCTCCTCTAAAAGAGAGTCACAACTTAGAACTTATAAAAAGCGTATTCAAGTGGAAATACCCTCTCTGGTACTGCAGCAATGTAACAGCAGACAAAACCAACTGGCTTGAAATGGCTAGAGCCGGTGTCTGGTATACAAATAATGTAAAAGTAACAAACTCAGTCATAGAAGCTCCGAAAAACTTCAGAAGATGCGACGGAGTAGAACTAGCAAATGTATTTTTCCCCAATGCTGCCGAAACCTTGTGGCACTGCAAAAACATAAAACTTAACAATGTTCAGGCAAAAGGCGATTACTTTGCAATGAACTGCTCTGATATTGAAATAGACAGTCTTTCCTTAGACGGGAATTATCCTTTTGACGGTGCCAAAAACTTAACAGTAAAAAACAGCCGCCTGCTTTCAAAAGATGCTTTTTGGAATGCGGAAAA
Organism: Candidatus Rifleibacteriota bacterium; assembly: GCA_017526725.1. The sequence continues at coordinate 7,064 of JAFXRA010000231.1, read as the reverse complement.
CGTTACTGTCAGTGATTCTTATATATTGGGCGAGTATCTCGGCTGGAATTCCAAAAACCTTACATTCATAAACTGCACTATAGAAAGCCTGCAAGGCCTCTGTTATATTCAAAATCTTGTGATGAAAAACTGCAGACTTGTAAACACAACTCTGGCTTTTGAATATTCTACTGTAGATGCCCAAATAGACAACAGCATCGATAGTGTTTTAAATCCAACCAGCGGTATCATCAGAGCCGAAAGCATAAAAGAATTAATCATTGAAAAAGATAAAGTAGACCCGTTAAAAACTCAGATTATTGTAAAAGGCTAATGTAATATTAACCAGAAACGACCAACAGGAATATATGATGAACAAATACGATTTTGACAGTATTACAGACAGAAGAACGACTTTTTCATGCAAATGGGGTGATTGCAAAGAAAACGAACTGCCAATGTGGGTTGCCGACATGGATTTCAAGGCAGCGCCAGAAATTATAGAAGCCTTGCAGAAAAGGTTGAATAACGGGATTTATGGTTACACATATATTCCTGAAGAATGGTATAAAGCTTATCAATACTGGTGGAAAAAGCGCCATAATCTTGAAATCTCAAAAGATTCTCTGATTTTCTGCACTGGTGTAGTTCCAGCTATCTCTACCGCTGTCAGAAAACTTACAACAGCAGCTGAAAATGTTCTTATTCAAACCCCTGTCTACAATATATTCTGCAATTCTATCAGAAATAACGGAAGAAATATTCTTGAGTCTCCCCTAGCCTACTCAAATGGGGAATATTCTATCAATTGGAAAGATTTAGAAGAAAAACTTTCTGACCCGCAGACAACTTTGATGATTCTCTGCAATCCTCATAATCCAGTCGGAAAAATCTGGAATAAAGAAACTCTGGCCAAAATTGGAGAACTTTGTTCAGAATATAATGTCAAAGTTATTTCTGACGAAATACACTGCGATATAACAGACCCCGGTAAAGAATATGTTCCATTTGCTTCAGTTTCTGAAACCTGTGCAAATATAAGTGTCAGCTGTATGGCTCCTACAAAATGCTTTAACATTGCAGGTCTGCATACTGCTGCAGTAATGGTTCCAAACCCTGAATTAAATCACAAAATGTGGCGAGCACTAAATACAGACGAAGTTGCAGAGCCGAATGCATTTGCTGTTGAAGCAGCTATAGCCTCTTTTACAAAAGGTGAAAACTGGCTCAATGAGTTAAGAGAATACGTAAAAGAAAATAAAAACAGAATCAAAGAATATATTAGCAACAACATTTCAGATTTACATATAGTTCCGTCGGAAGCCACTTATCTACTTTGGCTGGATTGCACAAAAATTACAAATGACAGTATAGCCTTAGCAGAATTTATACGTGAAAAAACCGGTTTATTCTTATCAAACGGAACTCAATACGGTGGAAACGGTCAGTTTTTTATGCGCCTCAATACCGCCTGTCCGAAAAAACTAATTGAAGATGGACTAACAAGACTAAAACAAGGCATAGAATTTTGGAAGAAAAGCCAAAAACTTCTTTAAAAACCCCTTGCAACACTAATTAATAACAGCGAAAAAATCTAATTGCCTTGAATCTCTATGTGCGATATCATAGAAATAACTATATATTATTAAAGGCTAAAACCTCTTAAAGGAGATTCAAGTGCACGACCCTACGCAACTATTTTGGCTAGCACCTGTTGGTTCAGTAATGGCGCTGGTTTATTCATATTATTTCTATGCAAGCATGAAAAAATCTGACCCGGGAAGTGAAAAATCACAAGAAATTGCCGGGTATGTTAAAGAAGGTGCAAAATCCTATCTATTAGCACAATACAAAATTGTCGGTTTATTCTTCATAATAGCTTTTGCATTTTTTGCATTTTTAGCTTTTGTTCTTGAAGTTCAAAGTCCATGGACTCCTATAGCCTTTTTAACAGGCGGTTTCTTCTCAGCCCTTTCCGGCTATTTAGGAATGAAAACAGCAACAAGTGCAAGCAATAGAACTGCCGCTGCAGCCACTCATTCTCTGAATGCAGCACTTCAAATTGCTTTCAGAAGCGGCGCTGTTATGGGTTTTGTTGTTGTTGGTCTTGGCCTTTTAGATATTTCAATCTGGTGGAAGATACTAAACTACGTTTTAAACCATAAGGAATTATTTCAAGAAAGCATTTTTGCTGTTAATAATTACACCGAAATAACCACTATCATGCTCACATTTGGCATGGGTGCCAGTTCTCAAGCTCTCTTTGCAAGAGTTGGCGGTGGTATTTTCACAAAGGCAGCCGATGTCGGTGCAGATCTGGTAGGGAAAACAGAAGCAGGCATTCCTGAAGATGACCCGAGAAATCCGGCCTGTATCGCCGATAATGTTGGCGATAACGTTGGTGACGTTGCTGGTATGGGTGCTGACCTTTATGAATCATACTGCGGTTCTATATTAGCTACAGCAGCACTTGGCGCAGCAGCTTTCAATACTGCTGAACTTCGCAATCTGCAATTAAATTCAATTCTTCTTCCAATGGCCATAGCCGGCATAGGAATTGTATTCTCCATTTTTGGAACCTACAAAATCAACACTAAAGAAGAAGCAAACCAGAAGGAATTGATGGAATCAATAAACTATGGTGTTAATTTTGCAGCATTCCTTACAGCAGTAACAAGCGTTGTTTTAGTAAGATCCTTACTCCCAGGACATTTTGAAATATTTGGGTCCATTGTTACTGGTTTAATGGCAGGTATAATCATCGGTTGGGCAACCAACTACTACACCTCAGAAGATTACCCGCCGACAGCAAATATTGCAGAACAATCAACTACAGGTTCTGCAACAGTAATCATAGAAGGTATTGCTACTGGTATGATTTCCACTTCAATACCAGTAATAACAGTCTGTATAGCAATACTGCTCTCCTACGGTTTTGCAAATGGTTTTAGCAATCCAGCAATGGGCCTTTACGGCATAGGTATTGCTGCAGTCGGTATGCTTTCTACCTTAGGCATAACCTTAGCAACAGATGCTTATGGTCCAATAGCTGACAATGCCGGTGGAAATGCCCAAATGTCTGGTATGTCTCCAGAAGTAAGAAAAAGAACCGATGCTCTAGACTCTCTTGGGAACACAACCGCAGCCACAGGCAAAGGTTTTGCAATAGGTTCAGCAGCATTGACAGCCTTAGCTCTTATAGGTGCCTATCTTGAAGAAATAAGAATGGCCTTATTAAGAATAGCAAAATACAGTGGAAATCCTTTAACTAAATTTATCTACCCAACTCCAGACAAAGCTGTTCCAATTGAAGAAGCTTCATTATATGACTTCATGAGTTACTATAATGTAAACCTCATGAATCCAGTAGTATTAACTGGTATCTTTGTTGGTTCAATGCTTGTATTTGTATTCTGTGCCATGACTATGAAAGCAGTCGGAAGAGCTGCTCACAGCATGGTTGAAGAAGTTAGAAGACAATTCAAAGAAATACCTGGTTTGCTGAAAGGTGAACCAAATGCCAAAGCTGATTATGCATCATGTGTTGCGATATCAACTCAGGGTGCTCAAAAGGAAATGGTTGTTCCAAGTCTTTTGGCAATAATCATACCTGTTGCAGTAGGATTGCTACTTGGTGTAGCTGGCGTTATAGGCATGCTGGTAGGCGGTCTTTCTACAGGCTTCGTTTTGGCAATCATGATGTCAAATGCAGGCGGTGCTTGGGATAATGCAAAGAAATTTGTCGAATCCGGCCAATTTGGCGGAAAAGGTTCTGAAAATCATAAAGCAGCTGTTGTTGGTGACACAGTCGGAGATCCTTTTAAAGATACCGCCGGACCTTCACTCAATATTCTCATAAAATTAATGAGTATGGTTGCTGTCGTAATAGCAGGATTAACAGTAAATTACTCACCTACTATACAGTATATTATTGGATTGAACCCCAAAGAATTGACCAATAAAAATGCTTATGCCATAATTAGCGGAGCCAAGGACACAGAAGATTCATACAATAGAAAACAAGGCTCCAGCTTAATATATGAAGATCCGTTATTGGGAACAGAAGATATAATATTACCAACAGACGAAGATATGCTTCGCATAAAAACTTCACCAACTGATACAAATAACGAATCAAAACCTGCTGCTCAGCCAACAACTTCACCTGCTACCAGCAAGCCACAAAAACCGGCAGCCACAGGCGGATTTGATTCAGATTTCAGCGGTGGTTTTGATACTCCAGCAACAGATAAAAAAGAAACCAAGTCTGACACTTCTGGTGGATTCGATGCCGGCTTCGGCGGTGGGTTTGACTCCTTTGATTCAGCTCCTGCTGAAAAGAAAGAAGAAACCAAGTCTGACACTTCTAGCGGATTCGATGCCGGCTTCGGCGGTGGTTTCGACTCCTTCGATTCAACTCCTGCACCTGCAGAAAAGAAAGAAGAAGCTAAGCCCGCTGCTTCTGGCGGTTTTGATGCTGGTTTCGACTCCTTCGATTCAACTCCTGCACCTGCAGAAAAGAAAGAAGAAGCTAAGCCCGCTGCTTCTGGCGGATTCGATACTTTTGACGCCCCTGCTCCAGCAGAAAAGAAGGAAGAAGCTAAGCCTGCTGCTTCTAGCGGTTTCGATACTTTTGACGCCCCTGCTCCAGCAGAAAAGAAAGAAGAAGCTAAGTCTGCTGCTTCTAGCGGTTTCGATACTTTTGACACCCCTGCTCCAGCAGAAAAGAAAGAAGAAACTAAGCCCGCAGAACCTGCTAAGTTAGAAGAAGCTCCAAAGCCTGAAGAACCAACTCCTGCTGAACCAGCTAAAGTAGAAGTTCCAAAGACTGAAGAACAAGCACCTGCTAAAGTAGAAGAAGCTCCAAAAGCTGAAGAACCAATTCCTGCTGAACCAGCTAAAGTAGAAGAAACTACTGAAGTTCCTCAGACTAATGTTGAAAAAGCTGAAAACACTTTAAATAAAGCTGTTGAAACAGTAAAAGAAAAGGTTGATGAAAAAGTAGAAGAAAAGAAAGACGCTTTCAGCGGCGGTTTCGATAATTTCTAATTTATAAATCTGCTATAAAAAATGGATTGTTCGGTGTTTGACCGCACCTTGCAATCCATAAACTTTAGCAAAAATATAGGGGTAATTTATGAGTCTTAAACAACTAGAAAGAACTTTAAAATTAGATCTTAAGGCTGCTCTCGGCTGTACTGAACCTATAGCAATAGCATTAGGCACATGCAAAGCCAAAAGGCTCACTACAGGCAAAGTCACAAGCATATTGTTAAGACTCTCTACTAACCTATTAAAAAATGCTATGGAAGTAGGTATACCCGGCACAGGTGGTCAAAGAGGAATCACATTAGCTGCTGCATTGGGCTCCCTATCTCCTGCCGAAAATCCTTCTCTGACTCTACTTGAAGGAATGACTGACGAATGGCTGAAAGAAGCCAAAAAGATAAATGATTCTGGAATCGTTCATGTTGAGCTTGTTCAAGAAATGCGCGGCCTTTATATGGATGTTATAGTTACAGACGAAAACGGCAACAAAGGCAGATGCGTTATTTCCGGCAGTCACGAGAATGTTATTCTGTTAGAAAGAAATGGGGCTGTAGTTTTTTCTTCCCATTCTACAGGCGATAACGGAACAGGCGAATTATTAAAAGAAAGAGAAAATCTTTCAAAAGTTCCTTTTACCGAAATCTGGAATGACATAGGCAGTCTTTCTGATGAAATAAGAGAATATATGCTTGAAGGCATCAAAATGAATTTAAAGGTTGCTGATGCTGGTCTGCATAAAGAAGGCTTTCTGAACATAGGCAACATTTACAATCAGATGATAGCTGACGGTTGGATAGGCAATGACATAATAAACAAAGCTAAGGCCCTTACTTCAGCAGCTGTCGATGCTAGAATGTCGGGTTGCGATTTACGGGTTATGAGTGCTGCCGGCTCAGGCAATCAAGGCTTAGCAATTTCTCTGCCTCTTTATGTTTTGGCAAAAGAAAATAAAATTGGAGACAAAAAATTAACTGAAGCTTTGGCAATTAGTTATGGGGTTACAAGTATTTTAAAGCATCATTCTGGAACCCTTTCTGCAATGTGCGGCTGTATTGTTTGTGCCGGTGTCGGCTTAACCGCTGGTATCACATACATTTTAGGCGGTTCTTTGGAACAGGCAACCGCAGCAATTAATAATATGGTCGGAAGCATAACCGGAGTAATCTGTGATGGTGCTAAAGTCGGCTGTGCCATGAAGCTTGTCTGCGCAGTTGATTCTGCTTTTCAGTCTTCCATGATGGCTTTAAAAGGCATGAAACTACCTATTACAAACGGAGTTTTGGGCGACTGTATCGAAACCAGCTTAGCCAATATAGGGCGTATTGCTGCTCCAGGCATGCTTCAGACAGATGACCAGATTCTAGCCATTATGTTAGGGAAACCAAACCACCAATCTTAATTGGGAGCCAAGCAGAGCTTGGCTTTTTATTGTTGTTAGTTTTTAGAAGCTGGCGCTTCTTCTTGTTTTTATTGTAAGATATAAGACCAAAAATGGAGATATAAGACCAAAGATTGAGATATAAGAAATCTTATATATTATATCTTATATCTTAAATCTTAAATCTTATATCTTTAATTACCACAACTACCAACTACAATGACTACTAGTCTAAAACTGATACTCAACAGCTACACTTCCACCAAAGCCGCTGCGCTTGCCAGTGAAGCCATAGAGAGAGATGTCTGTCTTCCAGGGATTGGTCTTTGTAGCTTCACGTTTAAAGCCGAATTCACCACGTAAAGTGCCACCCTTGATGCTGGCTGACCGAATTGCAGTTCCGTTGACTGTTCCTCTTGATTCTCCGCCGAATTCATGGTCGTAGGCGATACCGCCGTAACGGTTCCATTTTTTGTCTGTAGAGGCAAGACGGAAACCTGCACGCAATACTCTGCTTCTCACGTCATCTATAGAATACTGGTCTGCGCCAGCAGCAAAGTTAAAACCTTCACGCTGGTTATAGAAGAACTTACCGAATATTTCCAGCTCTGTATTTTCATCTTCTTTATATTTTTTCCCAAAACCGAAATGAGCACCT
>JAFXRA010000230.1 GCA_017526725.1 Candidatus Rifleibacteriota bacterium | reverse complement strand
TGATTAATAATAAGAACATAAACTTTTAATAAGCAAAAAAATATGATAATATTTTTCCATATTATTCAAGTTGGAGAAAAAAATGACTGAGGAAAACAAAAAATATAGATTAGTTACAAGAAGCGATTTCGATGGACTTGTCTGTGCTGTTCTTTTCAAAGACATGGGTATGATAGACGATATAAAATTTGTTCACCCCAAAGACATGCAGGATGGCAAGATTGAAATAACCGGACGTGATATCACCACAAATCTTCCTTATGTAGAAGGTGCTCATATTGTTTTCGACCATCATTTAAGCGAAACAATCAGAGCCGGCGGTTTGAAGCCAAATCATATTATCGACCCAGAAGCCCAATCAGCAGCAAGAGTTGTTTATGATTACTATGGCGGAGCCAAAAAGTTCCCTAAAATTTCAGGAGAAATGATGCTCGCTGTAGACAAAGCAGACTCTGCCAAATTCTCTATGGAAGACATTCTTCACCCTAAAGACTGGGTTCTTTTAAACTATCTAATGGACCCAAGAACAGGTTTGGGACGCTTCAGAAATTTCAGAATATCTAATTACCAGCTTATGATGGATTTAATTGACTGCTGCAAAGATATGACCATAAAAGAAATTATGGAACTTCCAGACGTAAAAGACCGTGTTCAGCTCTATTTTGAACAGGAAGAACTCTTTAAAGAACAAATTAAACGCTGTGCTAAGGTTTATAAGAATCTTATCGTTCTTGATTTACGCAATGAAGAAGTAATTCATGCCGGCAACAGATTCATGATTTACGCTATGTATCCTGAAACCAATATTTCAATTCACGTTTTGTGGGGTTTCCAGAAGCAAAACACTGTTTTTGCAACAGGCAAATCTATCGTTAACCGCTCTTCAAAAACAAATGTTGGTGCTTTAATGCTTAAATACGGCGGCGGCGGTCATAATGCAGCCGGAACCTGCCAGATTGCTCATGAAGATGCACCAAGAGTATTAGAAGAATTGATTCATCAAATCAATCTAGACGGCTGATAAAAAGCAAAAGGCTCTGAATATAAATTCAGAGCCTTTTTTATCCAGATTATTATTTTTTAGAGGTCAAATAAGCTAAAAGCAAATCTCTAGCCGCTTCAATACCTTTTACATGAGTGCGTTCATTTCCATGTGATGCAGAAACACCGGGGCCAATCAAACCCACTCTTAAATCATGACCAGCCTTTAAAGCAGCAGAGCCATCAGATCCATAGTGCGGGAAGATATCAATTTTATAAGGAATATTGTTTTTCTTCGCCAATTCAACCAAACGTTTTCTCAAATAATAATCATATGGTCCACTAGAGTCCTTTGCACAAATAGACACGCAGGTTTCTCGACCAGTAACATTCTTTCCTACAACACCCATGTCGACAACAAGGAGTTCTTCTACAGAATCAGGAATGCCTGCACAAGCACCGTGGCCCACTTCCTCATAATTAGAAAAGAAAAACATAGCAGGAATTTTATTAAGTTTTTCTGCCCCTAGAGTAAGAAGAGCGTCTATAATTGCTGAAGTGCCAGCTTTATCATCAAGGAAATGACTTTTAATAAACCCGGTTTCAGTGTATTCAAAACCGCTTTCAAAAGCGGCAAAATCACCGGGCTGAATTCCCAATGCCTTAGTTTCTTCATCCTTATAAACTTCTTCATCCACTCTGATATGCATATTTTCTTCACTTCTAATCTCCTGTTCCGCTTTATTATTAACATGAACAGCAGGGTTGTTCAGAATAAGACTTCCAGTAAAAGTATGATTATCAGAGAATATTTTAACAGAGTTTCCTTCAAAAGCCTGAAGCATTGGACCGCCTATTTTGGTGAAACTCAGCGTGCCGTCCTTGTTGAAATCTCTTACCATTAATCCAAGAGTATCGACATGGGCGGCAGCAGCCATAACAGGCTTTTTATGATTACAAGCGATTAAAGCACCTTTATTAGTATAGCGGCATTTAATGCCGTTCTTTGTCAGAAGCTTTTCGATATATTTTAAAGCTTCATGAGTAAAGCCTGTTGGGGAATAAATATCCAACAAATTATGTAGTATAGATATTATTCGAGGTTCTTTCATTTCTATTATCTCCAATCTTTTATTTTATTTATTTCCCAACACAACTTTTATGAGATTAATGACGACGAACAGGAGGATAAACGACTTTGCCTGGTTGGGGGTGTGGATGTGAATGCTGATGTGGCTCAAATGGAGAACCATGTTTCACACAAGAAATATAACCATCATCCGTCAAATCACCTACAGTAGTATACTTGCAATCTGGTTCTGGTCCAGAAGGAGCAGTTTTCAAATACTTTTCATTAACTAAGGTATCAATATCTAAGGTAGTCATCATTGTTGAATGATCCATATTATACATTTCTACTGCCCCCTGCATAACCCTCTGATTAGAGAAGCAGGCTTTTAGTCTAGCATTAGAACGGGCATTAGCAAAATGCGGAGATTTCATAAGTACATTCCCAACTCCGCCTACTATACCCAATATAATATTAAAAGCCTCAAATTTAGTAGATATTACAACGGCGTTTCCGTTAACAGATAATTCCAGACTATCTACTAAATCTTTTGCTTTTGCTCCGGTATACATGGAAAGAATGGTTTCTGGCATATTTGAAATAGAATTATCTTTAAGATTTCTTTTATTCTTTTCAAAATCCCCAGCATAATAACCCTTATAAACATCTACAAGATTCTTTAATAAATCACAAATCTGTTTTGACAAATCGGGATCAGTAAAGGCAATTTCAATCCTGACAAAATCATTATTGTCAACGTAAACTTTCAGAGAAGACACATTCTCAACTAGTTGAGGAGGAACTCTGAGCATGCCCAAAAGAGGAGCAACAGCCTTAGAAATGTAAAGGAAAGAATCTGTTTTCTTAATCATTTCTGCAAAATCATCAGGAGCCTTTGTAAATGTAATTCTATTGCTTTTAAGTTCCTCAAGAGCGGTATTGTAGCAGTAAAGAATTGCTGAGTCATCATAAAAAATGATGCTCTGAACGCCATCGTTAAATGATTTTACTTTTTTACCATTAACAGAGATTGTTTCTAATTTTGCTTCTTGGTTATTCAGATTTGATAAAGCTTTTTCTACCAAGGAAATGTTATTTTTGGTATTGAAATTCCCAGTAAAAACAGCTACAGAAGTAAAACTTCCTCCCCCAGGAATCATAAAAACACCAATTTTACCAAAGTCTTTTTCTATATCAATGGAAATTCTTTCTTTTAAACATGCAGCAGCTTCTTTAAAAGCTTTGCTTAATTCATTGTTTTTCCCTGTATAGCCCATGAATTTACTAGCCCATTTGGAGTCGAAGCACCAGGTTCCCAATGTCTGGGCGGGGTAGTAATCAACTATAGAACCAGCAAAACTTAAAGAAGCTTGTAATACAAAAACAAATAAGAATAAATATAATTTCTTCATTTTTCTCTCCAAACTTATTTCATTGGAATACCGCCGTGACGTTTACAGGCAACAACTCCGTCCCCACTTAAGTCACCGATAGAGAAGTATTCACATTCAGGTTCCGGCCCCACAGGTGCACTTTTCAAATATTTTTCCTTAACCAAAACAGGAATATCTAAAGTAGTCATCATAGTATCATGATCCATGTTATACATTTCTACGGCACCCATCAAAACTCTTTGGTTAGAAAAACAGGCTTTTTCACGAGCAGAACCTCTGGCAGCCTTGAAATTAGGTATTGCAGCGGCCGCTATGATTCCAATTCCTCCAACAGCTAAAACCAACTTATCATCTTTATCATATGGCTGGGCTACAATAATAGAACTGCCTTTCTGAGATATTTTCAAGTGATCAACAATATCTTTATTCTTAGCAGAAGTATACATTTTATTTATATCTTCAAATAACTGCTCAAAGGAAACAGTATATATATTAGCCTTAGCGGTTTCATAATTCTTTGTCTGTTCTTCGTAAAAATCTTTTTTGAATTTTTCTACATCATTAAACATGCTTTTGGCTGTTTCTTCATCTTTAAAACCAGCTTCGGCATATAAAAAGTCTTTAGTCAAATAACCAGACAAAGAATCAATTCTTTCCAACCCTGGAATAGGAAGATTAAAATTATTTATAAAATTTGTAACAGGCTTCTTTAATTCAAAGAACGAGTTTGCTCTTTCCTGTAAACCATCAAAAGAAGCCGGAGCCTTTGAAAAAGTAAGCTTATTTTTCTGCATTAGCGAAATAATAGTATCTTTGCAGAAAAGAAGCATATTCTTTTTAAAGAAAATCAGCCTATTATCTTTAGCAGATAGAGTTAGATACTTTTTTTCGCCGATACTGATTGTATCAAGCTTAGGGGCTTCGTTTCCAGCGGAAGCAATCAAATTTTTAACGGCAGAAATAATAGTTTTTGAATCAAATTCTCCGCACAAAAACAATACAGGTTCGTAACCTGGATTTGCCATAACATCTTTAGGCATAGTCAATTGTTTAGCAGCATTTTCATCAGTGGGAACAAAAAACGAACCAATCTGTTCAACATCTTTTTCAAGATCAATAGCAAACTTATCTTTCAAAGCCGATACAACTTCTTTTGTAACGACGCCGGTTTCTGTTTTTTCACCAGAAAGGTCAAAAAGATACTTTGCGTCTTCAATTCCAAAAACCACTAAACCAACAGATTGCTGTGGATAATTATCTGACAATGGTTTGGAAAAGGCCGACGATGTAACCAATAAACATAAACAAAGCAGTGTTAATAGTTTTCGCATTTATCCCTCCATATGATTACTTCATTATAAAATCAGCCTTATCAAACGTCAACTTTGTAATAAGCATGATGTTATAGATTCTAGTTTATCTAGTAAAATAAATATAAAGTTTTTTTCATTTGCTATTGTAAAGTCATTAATCTGATGGTACCTTTATTTAATCAAATTAATGCACGGAGAAATTAGAATGCCAGATTTTAGAGTATTCCCACAAAGTGAATTAGACAACATGCACATTGCTAACGGCATGGTTCGTCTTGATTTTAAAGCAACTGCAGCCAGTGACCAAAAAGACTTGCGTTTGATTATGACCCCACAGGGTTATCTCCAGACTTTTGAAATGTTCCAGAGAGTCATGGACAAACTGGAAGCTGATGGAAAAATTCAGAGAGTTCAACCGCAGAAGTAAGGAGATAATGAGATGAATAAAAGTTTTGAAGAAGTTTATGTCGATGGAATCGAAGAAATAAACATGGAAAACGGAGAAGTCACTCTTTCTTTCATGACTATCCAACCCTTTGGTGATCCCAAGAACCCAGACAGAGAAATTAAAGCCAGCGTAATGATGAACTTTGAACAGTTTATGAAAGCATATAATATGCTTGGCAAACTTGGCGGAGTTATGGCTGAAAAAGGTATTATCGGCGTTCGCAAAGCAGAAGAAAACAAAGGTCTTGCAGATTTCAAGAAGCCCAATTAAGAAAGAGAAAAGAGATTAGAGGTAAGAGAGAAGAGATAATTACCCCCTTACATAAGGGGATAATACCAAACTATTGCCGAAGAAATATTACTAAAGCTTCCCCTTGAGGGGAAGTGGTTCCGTAGGAACCGAAAGGGTGACCTAACTATAGTAAAATTTAGTTCTTTGAATTATAATACGCTATCGCTAAACATGTTTTATTATAGTTCGGTCACCACCCCTTTAATTCCCCTCCTCAAGGAGGGGCTTTAGAAGACATTAATCACAGCAATTATTTAAGTAAAACAGCCCTTTTATAAAGGGGGATGTCATGCAAAGCATGACTGAGGGATTTTTAAAATGAAAGAAATACTTAAAAATAGATTTATCAGCTATATTACCATAGATTCTCAGTCTGATGAAGCAAACGAAAGCTGCCCTTCAACCAAAGGCCAGTTTGAGGTTGCCAATCTTGTTAAGGGCGAACTAGAAAAAATTGGGCTAAAAGATATAGTTCTAGACAAAAACTGCTATCTTACAGCACTATTACCTTCTAATAATACCGCTTCTGTTCCTGCAATCGGTTTTATTGCTCATTTCGATACTGCCCCTGACTGCTCTGGTAAAGATATAAAACCTCAGTTGGTCAATAATTATGACGGTAAAGAGCTTAAACTTGGAAATTCAGGTCTTACCTTGAAACCAGAAGAAGCTTATAAAGGTCACGACCTTATTACTACTGACGGCACAACTTTATTAGGTGCTGATGATAAAGCTGGAGTAACCGAAATTGTAACTGCTGTTGAATACCTGATTCAACACCCAGAAATCAAACATGGAGACATCTATGTCGGTTTCACTCCAGATGAAGAAATAGGCCGCGGCGCAGATTTGTTCCCGTTAGACAGATTCAAAGCAAAATGGGCCTACACAGTAGACGGTGGTCCTTTAGGTGAATTTGAATACGAAAATTTCAATGCAGCTTCAGCTACTGTTGAATTTGAAGGCGTCAGTATTCATCCAGGCACAGCTAAAGATGTAATGATTAACAGCCAGACTCTGGCCGCCAAATTCCACACAGAAATGCCTGAAATGGAAACCCCGGAACATACTGACGGCTACGATGGCTTTTTCCATTTAACAGATATGGAAGGCTGTACAGAACATTCAAAGCTTGTCTATATCATAAGAGATTTCGACGCAGAAAACTTCCAGAAGCGTCAAGATTTCCTGAAGAACAAAGCTGCAGAATGGAATAATAAGCTTGGAGCAGAAAGAGTTAAGGTAACGATTAAAGAAAGCTACCGCAACATGTATGAAAAAGTTGCTTCACATCAGCATATTCTTGATTTGGCCAAAGAAGCCATGAAAAATGCTGGTGTAGAACCCAAAGTAGTTCCAATAAGAGGCGGAACCGATGGCGCAAGACTTTCTTACATGGGACTCCCCTGCCCTAACCTCTTTACTGGCGGTCATAATTTCCATGGTAAATACGAATATATCTCTTTGAATTCCATGGAAAAAGCTGTTGAAACTATAATAAATATAGCCAAACAAGTAAAATAACATTTAAGATTTTAGACAATAAATAATTGATTGCATTTATCAGTAAATCGATATGTTATTTCATTAATATAACTTTGAAGGAATTATCTTATATCCCTTTTATTAAAGGGGATGATTGCTTAAAAAGCAATCAAGGGGATTTTTGAGAAGTTTATTTAGCAGCAGAAAGTTGAGTCGAAGACTTTATTGTTATAAAAAATCTCCCTGTCAGCTAAAGCTGACATCCCTCTTTAACAAAGAGGGTAATAATAATACCTTCAACAATTTTTGTTCACAAAAATAGTCTAAGTTAAAGTTAACACAAATATCTTTAAAAGGAGTTTTCAATCATGACCAAAGAAAAGAAATATCAGATTACAGCTATTTCAGACGCTCTTACAGACATCATAATTGAACTTGACGATGAATCTATAAAGAAATTAGGGTTAAGAAAAGGACAAAGCATTGTAATCGATGATGCTATGATTGAAAAATTCCGTTCTGTTCTAGATAAAGACAAAATGGTTATCAGTCCTGGCGGTTCACCAACAAATGTTATATACGGTGCCAGCAACCTTGGCTTAAAATGCGCTTTTTTAGGCTGTGTTGGAAATGACGATTATGGTTATGACTACATCAATAACCTTAGAGAAAACAACATAGACACCTATATTTCTATTAAACAAGGCGATTCCGGCCGTTGTTTCACTTTTATAGGCACAGACGGTGAAAGAAGCTTTGGTCTTGATTTCGGTATAACAAAACAACTTTATCCATATGAAATTCTTCACAGCCTGATCAGAGACTCAGAATATCTTCATTTCTCTGCTTACGAATTCCGTGGAAACAACCCCATCAACGAAGCAACTGGATATGCCATAGAACAAGCAAGAAAATATGGCACTAAGATTTCTTTCGATTTAGGTGATAGTGGCGTTATTCTAGAAGCTAAAGATCAGCTGAAAGAAAAACTTTTCAATGAAAAAATAGACATTTTGTTCGCCAATGAAAATGAAGCAGAAGCCTTGTGCGGCAACAGAAAATTTGAAGAATTACTGCAGTATTCAAAACTTGTAGTTGTAAAATTAGGCTCAGAAGGCTCTATTGCTTATACTCCTAATGGAAGCGTTAAAGAAGACGCTTATAAAGTTGACCAAATAAAGGATACAAACGGTGCTGGCGACAACTTCCAAGCAGGCTTCTTTTACGGTCTGCATAAACAACTTCCATTGAACACCTGCTTAAAGATTGGCAATTTCCTGGCTTCCAATATTATTAAAAGAATTGGCGCACAGTCTCAGGTCAAGATCGAAGGAATAGAATACATCATCTGATGATATTTGCTTCTCTGCTGATATGAAAAAACTAAGACTCGATGAATTGGTCGTAGAACAAGGCTTAGCCGAAACTATAGATATGGCGAAACGCCTGATTATGGCCGGTGAAATACGCACTGGCGATAGAGTTTGGGAAAAAGCCGGTGAAAAAATATCAGTAGAAACTGAGCTTGAACTGAAGAGCAAGCATTGCAAGTGGGTTTCTAAGGGCGGGTTAAAGCTTGAAAAAGCCATAAATGATTTTTTGCTTAATCCATCTGGAACTCGTTGCCTCGACATCGGTGCTTCAACAGGCGGTTTTACAGATGTTTTACTTCAGAACGGGGCTGCCGAAGTAGTGGCTTTAGATGTGGGGCAAGGGCTTTTAGACCCAAAAGTTGCCAACGACCCTCGCGTAATAATAAAAGACAAAACCAATTTCAAACTTCTTCAACCAAGTGACTTAGGCGAACCTTTTGACATCGTCGTTACAGACGTTTCTTTTATCTCTTTGACTAAGATTCTGCCAAATGCAGTTCCAATGATGAAAGAAAACGCCTAC
Organism: Candidatus Rifleibacteriota bacterium; assembly: GCA_017526725.1. The sequence goes on along the minus strand of JAFXRA010000230.1, from coordinate 2,185 downwards.
ATAGTTGCTTTGATTAAGCCTCAGTTCGAAGCAGAACGTCATCAGGTGCCCGAAGGTGGAATTATTACAGATCCAGAACTTCAAATATCAATAGTAGAGAAACTGATTGAAGCTTTGGGCGAATCAGGCCTTTATCTGCACGCTATGTCACCGGTTCCTTTAATCAGCCGCCGCAAGAATATTGAGTTCGTATCTCTTTGGAAAAAATATCAGCCTTCAGCCTTACCCGACATTCGGCAGATTGTCTACGATTCACATAATAGATAAAGAGCAAACACAAACTTTAGCTTGCTCAACTAAATGATTATTTATCTTAGAAACCACCATTAAAATAGGCCCTTGCAATAAAATATGATGGTTCATAATAGGCACTGCAATTATAATTATCTATTGTTTCGCATATTGAGTCGTTGTACACTCTCATCAAACCCTTTATATAATCTTCCTCTGGCTGTAAAGTGTCCTGAATTAATCTCATATACACCTTTCCAATAGCTGTTTCTGATGGTATTTTGTCACATAGTTCTTTGTCTACATCAGATATGTTAAAATTTCCTTTTACCAAACCATAATCATTTATTAATTCTGACTCAATTTTTAATGGATTTTCACAATGCAAAACCGGAGCATTACAAATTAATTTATATAGTTCTTTTTCTCCTATAGAATTAACTACATATTTATTTGGTTGATGAAGTTTTCGGGCAACTCTTTCTATAATATAGCAAACAAAATACAAATCATTTTTAGTAATGGGTTCATCCATATATATTATATCTTTCATAAAGAATAAGCCCTTTCAAAGATTACAGCTTGTAAAGCTTTTTCATTACAAAAAACAATTTGATGAGTAGGATATCTAAATTTAACCAATTCCCAAAATGCTTCTTTTGAAATATCTCCACCAATATAATCTTCAATGAAATTCCAAATAGTATCATCTGCCATAGGGCCTTCAACAACATCATAATTATGCTCTAGACCTCTTCGACAGTTGACAATAAAGTTCAACCAATCTTCATTCATAGAATCAAAAATCAATTTATTAAAAGCATCTAATTCTTTTAATTTATATACATTTACTATATGGTTATTTCTGCGGGTCATAGCCCATCTTTTTGCTTGTTTTTCAAGATTTGTACAATAAAAACCATAGCCAAAATCTTTAAAGAAACCATTTGTTAAGATCTTAGGCTTATCAACAATAATATTGCTTCCGTGGTAAACAAATCTTTCTGTCACTTAAAACTCCAAAAATATTATTACTAATAATATCATAAATAGAAATAAACTTTAAGTATGTAGCTGTGTCTTTTCAAATTTGCCAAAGAAAATATGAAAAGACTATAAGACTAGAAGGTGAAAAGAGAGGAAAGATTGAAGCCTTGATTGACTTTAGAAGCAAGAACAAAAAAACTTCCCTTAAATGGGAAGTTTTTTCGTTTTTTCTCAATGATATTTAAGAATTAGTTTACTGTCCGAAACTTGGACCACCAGCAATAACAACTGGAGTTTCGTTGCTTACTGTCCATGTGTAGATATTGCCTTCGTTATCTACTGCAGAAGAACAGTCGTTACCGGCAGAAACAGAAATAATCTTTTTGCCACCACCTAAATTTTCAGGAAGCAATGCTTCTACAGGATGAGGATTACGTTTAACTGTTGAACCACCCCAAGAATATACTTTACCATCTTTAGTTAAGAATAGTGCATGGTATTTACCTGCTTGTAAATCTCTGTAGTTTGATACTACATCTGTTCCTATTGGCAAAATAGTCATTTTCTGTGGACCAGAGGCAACTCCTACACCTAGTTGCCCATAGGTATCATCGCCCCAACCAATAATGCGGAAATCAGTAGGCATTGAGCCATCTGTTGGCATATCAGTATTTCTTACTATAATCGCCAAAGAGAAATTGTCTCCTGCTGCCAAAGCATAATAGGTTGGAACTTCATCATCGTATTCAATACCGCCTCTAAGGTTAAACATGTCGTTGTTCAACCTGAATATGGCTCCGAATAATATATTTGGATCTGGGTCCCACCAACCAGCACCTCCAAAACTATAACCACTACCTGACTTAGATTTTTGTGCTATTAATTGTTCTTCAGAAAGGGCTTTTGGATTTATGCCATAAAAGAGGGCATTGGCATCAAATTCGTAAAAACCCGCTGTGGTGTGTCC
>JAFXRA010000229.1 GCA_017526725.1 Candidatus Rifleibacteriota bacterium | reverse complement strand
TGCACGATGACAGAACCATTATTAAACCAACTTTGATAATAGATTACGGCGACAGAGTATTGAACTACAATGTTGCTAGAGCAGCAGTTAGAATCAAGAAAAACGGCGTTGAAATCGCCTTCACACCATTAATAGAATGGCAGGAAGGTTACAGCAAAGTAGCATTAACTTACACCTTAGAACCAGACACAACTTATACAGTAACCTTAGACGAGGGAGTTCAAACCTTCAAAGGCAATCTTATAGACCCCTTTGCTGAATTTACCTTCACTACTGCTGCAGATATTACAACAGAAGTAACTACTCCAGACAGCAGCACTGGTGTTGCCACAAGTTCAAAAATAGTCTTTACTTTTTCTGATGATATTGCCTGGTCTGGCTCAGCAGAAGACAAGCAGCTTTTCTGTTTCTATAGAGGATTAACTAACGTAACGTCAACTATTACAAGCTTTGATTATGCAACAGCAGCAAGAACTCTGACACTTACCCCAAGTTCGATGTTCTACAATGCTTCTTACACAGTTCAGCTTGATGACGGGCTTGTTAACCAAATTACAGGGCAAAAGGTCGCCACTTGCAGTTTCTATTTTGAAACTGGCGACGGGGAACATGCTGTAGCCTCTGTTTCATTTAAAGCAGAATCTATGATAGAAGACAAAGCAATTCTTACTCCGACAATTATAATTGATTATACTAAACCGGTAATGAATTTCAGCCTTGCCAACGACAACATTAAACTCTATAAGGGCGATACTCTAGTCAGCGGCTATTCACGCCAGTGGAATGCTGATAAATCAAAAGTCAATCTGGTATTCTCAAGTCCTTTGGCACCAAATACAGAATACACCCTCAAAATGATTAACGAAACCAAAGACTACGAAGGTATAGTTATAGACCCGTTCGAAGACTTTGTTTTCACAACAATAGATAATATTACTGCATCACTGACAACACCCGCTGATTTGAATAACGTTGCCAGCTCAACAAAGCTTGTAATCACTTTTTCCGATAGTATTACCTGGAATCAGGAAGAAGATGCCGACAAAGTCCCGTTAAAGCTTGACGGACAAGATGTTGATATCAGAAACTACCTATATTCTGACACAGACAAAACTCTGACTCTTACACCTAAGAAGCCTTTGATTCACAATGCAACTTACTCTTTAAGAATTAATGCATGGCTCAAGAACAATACAACCGGTCAGAAGGTTGCAACAACCACATTTACTTTTGTTACTGCTGATGGAGACCACAATCAAGCTTCTATAGCATTGGCAACAGATTCAGTGGTTGCAGATAAAGTCATTCTTCTGCCTACTCTAATAATCGATTTCCATAAAGATTTGCTAAATGCAGACGTCACAAAAGTAAAAGACGCAATAAAAGTCTATAAAGGCAGCACAGAAGTTAAGACTGTTTACAAGACCTGGGAAAGAGAATACAACAAGCTGAAACTCACATTCTCAACCAATCTTGAATCCAGTCAGAATTATAAAGTCACAATGGGCGAAGGAATCAGAGATATAGAAGGCATATTTATAGACCCATTCGATGACTTTGAATTTACTACTCAGGATGAAATCGAGTTTAGTCTCACAACACCTGCTGAAACAGAAAATGTAGCGACCTCAACAAAAATTATATTCACTTTTTCAAGCCCAATAGACTGGATAGACTCTTACAAGAACAAATTTACCTTTAAGATTGGTGATACTGTTCTTGACATAGAAAGCTTTACGTATGATGAAGACGCACACACACTGACATTAACTCCTTCAGAAAAGCTCTTATACAATACTACTTACACAATTGCAGTAAGAGCTGGCATCAAGAATGAAACCACCCAGCAGATGACAACGAAGAAGACTTTTGAGTTCACCACTATGGACGGGGAACATTCTTCTGCAATACTCATTGTTTCTGAAGAAGACAAAGTTGACGGAATGTTCATCGTTACACCTACATTTGTGGTAGACTTTGGAAAAACTGTATTAGATAGGAATGTAGCCGAAAATGCTGTTGAATTATATAAGGGAACAGATGAAATAACTACTCTTACAAAAACATGGCTTACAGCAAAACGTCAGCTTCAGATCAGTTGCGATGCTATGCTTTCTTCAAAAACTGAATATAAGGTAACCATGAAATCAGGTGTAAAAGACAGCGAAGGTATTGAAATTGAGCCCTTTGAAGAATTCATTTTCACCACGACTCCAAACGGAACAGGTACTGAAAGAGACCCTTATCTGATTTATACTGCCTCTCAACTAGATAACATGAGAAAGAATCTCAATGCTTTCTATAAGCTTAAAAAAGACTTAGACATAGCTACTTCCTCTTATAAATCAGATAATAACCTCGATGACTATGGCTGGCTTCCAATAGGCAAAGCTACGTCTAGATTTGCAGGTGGACTCGACGGTGATGGTCACACAATCAGCGGATTGAGCATCAACAGACCAACAACAGACTCTGTTGGATTGTTCGGCCAGATTGGCGACGCAAAGATAAAGAATATCTATATGGCAGAGGGTATAGTTATAGGTGAAGATTCCTGCGGCGGTCTGATTGGTTATGCATATAACAGTGAAATAACCAACTGCTGTAACGAAAGTGTAAAAGTAAAAGGTGTTTCTCACGTTGGCGGAATAAGTGGTGAAATCTATTCGGTTGCTGCAAGCAAGCTCAGAAATAGTGCAACAGTTACAGGCTCTGGCAATAGAACAGGAGGAATTGTAGGTTGGAACAACATATATTCAACCATTAGCAGTTGTTTCAATGATGGTACTGTAACTGGCGCAACAGACCATGTTGGTGGTATTGCCGGTTATAACAATGCTATAATAAACAACTCTGCCAACAGCGCAACTATTTCTGGTTATCAGTATGTCGGCGGAATTGTTGGCAGCAACAATGCTTCAGGCAAGGTCAACAGATGTATTGCAGTTGGAAATATGATTACAGGCAATTTAGCCTCTGTAAATGTTGGCGGTATCGGCGGATATAATGATTCTAGCGCTAAGATTATGAATTCCATAATAACCAACAATACAGCTATAAATGGTTACCCCTGCAATGATAACTCTCAAGTAGTTTATAACTATGACGAAGGCACCAACGAAAACTGCAATTACTATTTTGGCTCTGTGAACGACCTTAATACCGGTATTGCAACTCGTAATAAATGGACAGACAACGAATTTTGGGACAGCCAAATCTGGCGCGTCAGTGCCGAAGGCATACCAACGCTTGTTGATATTCCATAAAAATGCTGATGGTGGTTGATAAGGTGAAAGGTGAAATTTGAGAATTGAGATATAAGTCTACACATTTGTCATAAAAAGTATAGCGTATGGGCTTTAGCCCTGAAAGCTATACGTTTATGACAATGGGTAGACTGCACAGAGCGGACAGAGACGCGAAACCTCAAATTAGAGATAAGAGAAGAGACAACAACTATCAACTACGGAAAACCTATGAACAATAAAAAGCTAATAATAATTTGTTTGATTTATATATTTTTTTCTTGCTGCAATCTTTTTGCTTATAGAGCAGTCCAAAGAGACAAAACTTGTTTTGCAAACATAAGAATAATTGAAAATGCAATATATTCTTATAATATGAATAACCAGCCCCATATAGTTAATCTTGATCAAGATGCTATTAAAAAACTTATAAAAAATAAGTTTTTAGAAAAAGAACCAATTAAGCCAGATAAACTTTGTGAATATAAATCTATAGGGGATTTATCACAAGATGGAATGGTATTTTGTACATATCATGGAGATTTGTTTCATATAATATATTGTGATTACTATAAAGATGATAAATATGAACAATATAAAAAGCTTCCTCAAGATACTACAATAGAAGAGATAAAAAAGAATTCTAAAATAATAATGGAAGAGAGAAATAAACATATTGAAAAAGAGAGAAAAAAAGGAGCAGAGAAAGTCCTAACTGAATTTATTAGAAATTTGCTTTTCTGGAGCTTAATCATAATTATTGTTGCTGCAATAATAATAGAGTTAATTAAAGAGTTTAAATAACTCAAAATCTAAAATAATGAATAATTGGTAATATGGATTGCATGGCTCCCTCTGGAACGCTTTTTAGAAAAAGAAAAACTGACTACTAACTACAAAAAAAACAAAAAAGCTTGGGAATGAATCCCAAGCTTTTTTATCTGACTTAGAGCTTATAGCTTAAAGCTTACTTAGCTGGAAGTATTTCTACCTTAGCAGCTTTGCTTAAACCGTATACATCATTATCATACATCAAGCTTGCTTTTGATGGTTTCATTACAAATGAACCTTCACAAGTTGCTCTGAGGTAATATACCAGTTTGTAGCGGCCGCTCCAGCAGTAATCTTTGTAAGCTACCATAGCATCTTTTCTGAGTTCCTTATGAGAAGCATAGAAATCCCAGCAGCCATCATAGTAACCGCAGAAAGATTCTTCGTCTTCAGCGCTTACATCAGCTGGCAATGCATCATTCTTCAAAGAAGTATTGATTGCAGTGAAACCGGCTGGTATCGGGTCTTCTAATACTAAGTATTCATAAGAACCTTTATTGTTAGTCTTTTCAAATATGAAAGTAACCTTAACAATATCGCCTACTCTGATTTCTTTGCTACCGTTCATGTTTTCAATTGTCTTCTGAAGCATGAAGCCCTTGTCAACTGGTTCATTGCGACCAACCATATCTGGATAAGTATAAGCGAAGTTGTAGTTGACTACAGCATTTGTAGCTGCATCAAGCTTAATTTCTCCATTGAGTTCGTCAGCAGTTAATTCAACACTTTCTGGAGCCTTACCAATAGTAACTTCTTTTGTACCTTTATTAGTAGTAACCTTAACAGTGAAGTTCTTGTCTTCTACAGGTTTCTGAGTCTTGAAGTAAGCAGCAAGAGCATTCAAAGCAATACCAGTATCAGCAGTAGAAGTCCAATAACCTTTGTCGGTAAGATTCTTAAAGAGGTTACCAGCAAAGTTGTCAGAAATCTTAGAACTGCCGCTAATCTGAGCATTGGTCAAAAGAACAAATGCATCACGGCGAACGTTAGATTTGCCCCAACCACCTTTTTCCATAGCCATAGGCTTCAAGCTCAAAAGTTTGAACTTGATAGAATCGGTAGATTTTTCGCCAATGAAACATTCTGCATAGTTGAGCATGCTTTCTGCTTCCTTATCACCGGCTGGGAATTTCTTTCTCAAAGTCTGAAGATCTGCAGCATTAATCTTCTTGTTCATAGCAAGTGCTACAACGCCGAGACCCATTACAGGGCTCTTGAAGGTTTCTGCATTGCTGTTGTTAAACATCTGGTTCTTAACGTAATCCAAAGCACCGGCAAGATATACTGTGTCATATTCATAGCCAGATTCTTTGAGCATTGTAAGAGCATAAACAGCATACTGAGTGCCCCACCAGCAAACATTTGGTTCAGAAGTCCAATAGCTGAAACCACCGCTGGTAAGCTGCATTCTGAGGAGATGTTCAAGACCGCTCTTTAAGTAAGCATCAACTTCTGCAACTGAGAATTCTTTGAAGTAGCCTTCCTTAGCAATATTTCTAATTGCAGCAAGACCAATGATTCTAGAAGAAGTCTGTTCAACACAGCCATGAGGATAATCCATCAAATAAGAAACTGCGGGAACAAGTCTTGTCCATGGGGTTGCAGCAAGAGTAAGGTGAGCTTTCATTGTTCCAGCTTTATCAATCTGATTCATAGAAGCAACATAAGCAGGAATTTCAGCCTTAACAGATTCTTTACCCTTGAAGAAACCGAAACCATATTTATTAAAGAGGATTGAAGCAGGATTTACAGGAATGCTGTTTTCTACAGCATCAGTATTTCCATTCATATCACCCTTCATAACAAGTTTAGCAGTTAAAGCACCCTTGTCTGCATCAAGAACAACTTTTGATACAGCAGTATTGAAACCACCAACTGATACGCTACCAGTCTGAACATTAGCAGTTAAGCCTTCAGAACCAGCAACAGCTATATTAGCAGTTCCAGCTTTATCAGTTTTATTGTGAGCAGCAGTAATAACTACAGCCTTATCACCAGCAGTCATGAACTGTGGAACAGAAGGTTCAATGTAGAAATCTTTGGTTACTCTTAACTGACGTTCAGCAGAACCGTAACTAGAGCCTTTATCGTTTGCAACAGCATAAATACGATAAGAAGTCATAGTATCAGGAAGTTTGAAATCAACAGTTAAATTACCGCTTGCATCGCTTACACAGTCAGCTTTCCAGAAAGCTACTGGTCTGAAATCCTTGCGGGCATTCAAATCAGAACTGATGTTTCCAACGCCTTCACCACCACCAGTAAGTATTCTGGTAGAAAGAAGCTTGAAGAGTTCCTGATTGATAAGACCTACACGAAGGTCGCCAGAGAAAATGCTTAACGGCATGAAGAAGTTGCTCAAGCTGGTGAGAACTGGAGTTACATAACCAGTGAGAGCCAAAACTGATTCATCTACAACGCCGACAGCTACTTCAGAACTTACAGGATTACCCTTTTCGTCAGTAATCTTGAAGTTTACTTTATATTCCTGACCTGGAAGAGCCTTCAATTCATCACTAGTTTCAGGAGCAACAGCAATCTTTAATGAATCAACGCTGCTCTGAACTTTTAAGCTTGTAAAGCCAAAATAAGCTCTTGGATATTCAGTATCAGAATCAATAGAATAAATCGGGAAACCACTGCGGACAGAAGGTGCTATAAAGCTTACGAAAGCATTTGGTTTGCACTTATCAGTAAGAGTTTCAGTGAATTCACCAAAGGCACCGTTGAGCTTGATTACCTTAGCATCAACGATTTCATCAGTTTCTACAGTAACAAGAGCGTAGTCACAGATTCTCGGCAATGTATATTTAATATTTACCGGCTTGCCAGTAGCTACATTAGTCTTGTCTGGAGCAAGGAATATTTCATTAGTGCTTCTGCTTCTATCTTTCTTAGCAACATCCTGATAGCTAGAGAAAGAATATTCAATCATAACTTTCTGTGCACAAACTGCTTCAGTCTGACCGTTTACATAGTAAGCTCTAAGCAGATAATCGCCGCCTTCTGGGAAAGCGAGCATGAAGTCTGCAACAGAATTGTTGATTTTTGCAGTATAAGAATAAGATTTTATCCAAGCTTCTTCCCAGTTGTAATAGAGACCGCCGTTACCATCAGCAGCACGCTTCTGAGTGTACATCCACTTTTTGCGCATTACTTCAAGAGTAACAGTACCAGCATTGATTTTATTGCCGCTGTTATCAATAGCAATAACCTGAACTGGGCATTCAGCACCGCTGTTTACTGTTGATGGAACTTTAGAAATACCAACTCTTACAGCAGGAACTGGAGCATAAGATTTAACAAGGGTTGCTGGTTTTCCATCTATATCAAGAACTGTAGCAGTAACTTCAATCTGATTGAGACCGCTCAATACAGCCTTAGACATTGGAAGAGAAATAATCAGTTCGCCATTGTTGTTGAGAACTGAGTTACCCTGTTCAAGAAGTTCTTTCTTAATATCGTTGTTGCCAAAGCAAAAACCGGGGTATTTACCGTTAGCAGCATCTTTTTCAGTGAGATAAGCAGACCACTGAACTTTGCAGTTTCTTAAAACGCCGCCAGCATAGTATTTACCGATGACCTTACAATCCATGAAAGCCTGGTCAGCATCACGGCCAACGATTTGTCTAATCTTACGAGTAGAAGAGGTCATTTCCATGTCTACAAAATGACGTGGAGCTTCAAAATCCTGAACTTGGAAATTGCAAGTATAAAGAGTATTTGTAGTAGTCTGTTCTGCAGTCTTGCCAGGATTCTGCTGAAGCTTTTCATTTTCAACAGCAGGTTTGCGCTGCATTAATCTATCCCATTTGGGGTCTTGTTTGCCAAGACTACCAAAATTCTTAGAAGCCTGAATAGCTGCAACTTCGATTCTGTAAGAACCTCTTGGCATAAAGCTCTTGGTTTGGAAAGAATCAGCACAGGTTCCATAAGCATTCAAAGGAATCTGCTTTTCATAAACCATATCGCCACGAGAGTTAAATATAACTACGTTAGCTTTTACATCAGTATTTGGAAC
>JAFXRA010000228.1 GCA_017526725.1 Candidatus Rifleibacteriota bacterium | reverse complement strand
GCGCCACATAATCAAAATCTTCAAAACGGTCTGAATATACTATTTCAACAGAGCCTACACTCTCTGCAACGGTTCTAGTATTTACGGATTCAGAACCGCCGCAGGAAGGATTACCGCTTTTTCCTGCTACAAACTGATGGGAAAGAATAATATTTCTTTCAGATTTATCAATTTCAGTATGATCTAGAACTACTCTAACAGCATCATCATAAGAAAGGATTTCTTCATCTTCGAAATAATGCTTAACTTGGGAGGCTTTTACAAAAGGCATCATAAAAATGTTAATATTGCCAAACTCGTCAGTTAAAGTTTGTTTAAGCAATTTGCCTTCATATTTGGTAAAAATAAAAACATCGCTTTTTTCAAAAAGACTACTGCCGAAATTCAATCTTTCATCTGAATCGTGATTGCCGCTGATGATAAAGGTTTTAACTTTTCTTTTAACCAGTTCGTTAATAAAAAAGTTTAAAAGGGAAACGGCATCTTCTGATGGAATAGGCTTATCATAAATGTCGCCAGCCAACAAAGCTGCTTCGACGTTGTTCTTGTCGATAATCTCAAGAATCTGACTCAATATGTATTTCTGATCATCTATCATATTGAAGTCATTAACATTTTTACCAATGTGCAAATCACCTAGATGGATAAACTTCATCTGAGCACTCCATTTTTTAAATTAAACCAACTTTTATAAGCAAAATAATCTTTTAAGAGATTAGAGCATAGAGATAAGAGATTAGGGGATTGTTTTAGCAATCGTTAATCCTTGCTATAACCGTCATTGTTAGAACTATTAAATCTTAAAGCTTATAGCTTATTTTATAAATATAAGTCTATAAATTCAATATCATTCAAAAATTTTTAGTATTTTACACATCTGACAAATAATTAAAATTTGTTTAACACAAATCCTGTTTGAGAATTTACATTTTAATGATAGTATATTATAAAAGATTTTCCAATTCCCTTCGGAGATAAAGAAATGAGATTTATCAGCATTCCTCTTATTATAATTTTATTAACAAGTACTTTTATGCTTCTAGCCATAAACTCTGCAAAGGATACAACAATAAAGAATAATCAGATTAAATACGGTATAAATCTTGTTTCTACAATTGCAATTGCCGCTCAAGGGCCAATAATTTCACAAAGTTATGACGAGTTTCTTCCCTTCACAGAATCAATAACAAAAAATGATACAAATATTCAAGAAGTATCTTTTTTAAATCTTGACGGAAAATATCTAGCAAACAAAACAAAAGACAAATCTACAAAACTTGGTCAGACAGTCTCTCCTGATTTAAAAAAACAATTGGATACTATATTGGAAGCAACAGCAATAGAAAACACAAAAGAAAACTCTATTGATTTTATTGCCCCTATTCAAATAGGAAGCTCAAGATTTGGGACAGCCATCATTAGATTTGACTTGATTTCCACAAAATAAAATGAATTAAAGTATTTATAATCTATAGAAAAGGAATCTATAAATTATGATGTATTGGATAATAGGAATAATAATCTTTTGTTCACTAGTTTTTTATTTATATTTTGGTCATTATGCAATGACATTGTTTTATCAATGCATGAAACATGATGTAAAAATCAGCTATTGGGAACTGGCAATGATGAAAAGAAGAGGAGTTCCGATAAATGATTATCTAAGAACAGCAATAAAACTTAAAGAAAAAGACATAGACGTTAAGATAAAAGATTTGGAACTTCATGCAAAATCAGGCGGCAGAATAGCTAACGTTGTTGATTTATTGTTAAAAGCCAAAAGAAATAAGATTGAACTGACTTATCATCAAGCTGCGATAATGGATTTAGATGAAATCAAGCATAAAAAGCCTGAAGATGCCGTTCCAGATAAAAAAGATGCAGAACAATCAGAAAAGCCTAAAGAAGAAACAAATTCTGAAGAACAAGTAAAAGAAGAATCAGAATCTGCATCTGCTCCAGAAGAAGTTAAAGAATCTGCAACATCAGATACAAACAATCAATCTGATAATAAATGATTCTAGAAAAGCTAAAATAAAAAATCACAACCTGATTAGAAGATTTGCTTCCACAAAAACAGGTTGTGATAAAATGTTAGAGTTTAATCTCCAAGAACTATATTAGATTAGAGTTCTTATCAAATTTTCCTTAGTTCCGGGCAAATAATCCATTGGTGGGATTTCTGGCATTACATAGCAGCCAGGTCTTTGTTTTACAATAGCTCTAGCACAGGCAACCATAATCTGGCCAGTTAATGCCGGGTTGTTAATTGTCATTTCGAATTTGAATCTCTGACTCTGTGTTACTCCAGAAACACCTTTTCTTTCCATTAAAACGCCATGTCCCATATCTTTGCATTCATCAATACTGTTTACAGGGATAACATGAAGTTCATCATGTGCGAAATAAGAGTCTGCTTTGAGTTCTTTGTAAATCTTTTCTGCAGTATAGCCCTTTTCTAATTCAACGTATACCATTCGGCTGTGAATACCAGCACCGCATGGAATAGTCATAGACAAAGCATTTTTAACACCTTTCTTTGAACGAGCAACAACAGAGTGACCCATACTCATGCCTGGACCAAAGTTTGTATAAGTAAGACCTTTTGGAGCCATAGCCATCATAAGAGTTCTGACAACAGAATCAGAACCTGGGTCCCAACCAGCTGCAGTCACAGCAGCTACTTTTTTCTTTTTGGCAAGAGCGTCAAGTTCTTCATGTAAATCGAATATGTCGGTATGAATATCGAAACAGTCTACAGTATAGATTCCTTTTTTAAGGAACTTAGGAGCAAGTTCTGGAACACTTCTAGAAGGCCCGCAAAGAATTGCAACATCAACTTTTCCTAATTCATCAATATCAGAAACAACTTTAACGTCAGATAGTTCTGCCGGTTTATTCTTTAATGACTTAGCGCGTCTTACGACACCAGCCAGTTCCATGTCTGGAGAAGCTTTAACAGCTTCAACAGTAAATTTACCTACATTTCCATAACCAATTACAGCAATTTGAAGTTTTTTCATAAATTCTCCTTTGGTAGGCAGAAGATAACACATTTTTCTTCTATAGTACAAGTAAAAAAATGTTAAGCAACGTTAAGAGATAAAGTGGATTATAGTGGGACTCTAAGCTGTGGGACACTTCGTTGTGGGACGATTGCTGTCGCAATCTGTGGGACGTTTCACTGTGATAATTGTTGGAAGGGTTGGAAGGGTTGGAAGGGTTAGAAGGATTGGAAGTGTTACATGTTGTCAGTTATCAGTTATCATTTCTCTGTTAACAGATAACTGCTTATTTACTAAGTTAATAGTTTTATGCAACACGCCTTTATTATTATTTAATACAGCATTTCCAGCACTAATCATTTTTTCTGACAAAGAATCAGTATTAATTATTTTAATTATAGTATAATAGCCTTCTTCAGCGTTATCGATAATTTCTATTCCCTTAGATGTTTTAAGCTGTTCAACTATATCTGCGAAATTTCGATAATAAGGCCCCATCAATAAAGGAACTTCCTGTTGAAGGACTTCTAGAGGATTATGGCCACCAGTTTTATTATGGTCTAAGCTGCCACCGACAAAAGAAACAGATGAAAGCTTATAAACAGAAGCTAATTCCCCAATTGTATCAAGCAGCATAATACTAGAATCTTTTATTTCTGTCTTTTTACAAACACTCAATCCATCTTTGATAAGTTCATTTTTCCATGAATCAGCAAGAGTTATATTTCTCGGAGCAATAATTACCGCAATATTGTTTTCGCTAAGCTTCTTGAACATAGGCTTAAGAATAGAAAATTCTTCTGGATGCAAAGAACCAAATACAACCATTTTTCTATTGTTTAACCACTCAGAAACTGATGTCAGATCAACTTGGTTAGTATGAGTAAAATCTGCTTTCATATTCCCTAAAATATGAATTTTATCTAAAGGAACACCTATTTCTAACAGATTGTCAGCATCAGTTCTCGTTTGAACCGCAAAAGCAGTAAAAGCCCCGAAAACGACTTCAGCCAAGCCTTTAGCACGAGTATAAAAACTGGTTATTTTGCTGCTTATTCTTCCGTTTATCAGTATTAAAGGGATATTTCTTTGTCGACACTGATTGGAAAATTCAGGCCAGAAATCAGTTTCAGAAACAAACACAGCGTCAGGCTGCCACCTATTAAATAATTTATTCATAGACCTGTAGTTATCAAGAGGGAAATATGCTATAGAATCAGCAATATCTTTCTTTTTAACATCTTTGACGACATCAGGATGGGTAGTAGTAAAAAGAATAGTGCTTTGAGGATATAATTTTCTAAGTTCTTTTGCAAAGCCAAGCGCGACCATTGACTCGCCCATGGAAACTCCATGAACCCACAAAACGGGCTTTTTCATTTCAGCAGGTATTTTTACATTGCCAAAATAATCATTAAAACCTTCTTCTATTCTTCTGAAAAATTTTCCCAGAATTGGTGCAACACAAAAAGCTGGAAGCATACAAAGTCCGTGAAGGCAACGATAAATAGCTAATGCTATAGAAGCTCTTAAACTAAGTTTATTTTCCATATCTCTGAGTTCCATGGCACATCTGGCCGTTAATATTTATTTCATTAGTTGTCCAGGCTTCATGACGCGGTTTAAATCTGTCATAAAACCACAAATACTGATGAGGATAAGTCAAAATCAGTTCTTCCATCCATTTTGCCAGCTTAACAGTTCTTGCAATAGTTCTTTCTTCTTTGGTCTCACCGCTACAATCTTCTATAGCAGGCAGGAAGAAAGCATCATAAGAGTATGAATAACCTCTTCTAATAGAATAAACAGGTAGAAGAGCCGCTCCGGTTTTTATACTCCAGTTGGCTGGTCCAGCAGGCATACTTACCCAATGTCCCAGGAAATCCATATATACACCGTTGGCATTGCCATCCTGGTCAGTAATCATACCCAAGCTTTCATTGTTTTTTAAAGCTTTTAATGCTTTTACTCCGCCCCTATCACGGTCATGCAAAGTAATACCAGAATAACTTCTGAAATAGTCCAACAAACTACCAATTTCATCTTCTTTCTGAGCCAGGAAAAAAGAATTAAGTTTGAAGCCATTTGCAACTATTGCTCCACCGAAATATTCCCAATTACCAATATGTGGAAGAGCCATAATAACGCCTTTACCCTTAGAAAGAGCAGCGTTCACATTTTCCTTACCATTAAGAACAAAATGTTTTTTGAAATAACTGCTGTCTACTGATGGGTATCTAAGAATTTCGCTAGCGACCAAGGCAAAGTGAATAAAAGCCTTTTTAACTATTAATTTAACAGGAAAAGGCGGCTGTCGATTAAGCCTCTTATAAACGCGATCAATACAGTCTTCAAGTCTTCTTCTTTCACTAATCCAGGTATTCCAAGCTATTAACCCAATTGAAACGGCCAAAGCAGCAGAATTCTTTTCAGAAAGCTTGCAAAAAGTTTTTGATAAATACTTTACACTCTCATTAATAAAAGAAGACCATGACATTGTTATTTTCTTTCAGTTTTTTCCCTGAGGATTTTCATAACCATTTCAGCAACTCTGTCATTAACTCCAGGATTACCTAACTGTCTTACCAGTTCTGAAAAATCATCTTTTTGCTGCTGATAAACTTCTGGCTTTTCGATTAATTCATAAGCTTTTTCAGCAATAGTTCTGGGAGTGCAATTATGCTGAATCAATTCTGGTGCAGCCTTTTTATTAAGCAAAATATTTGGCAACCCGATAAACTCAGGCAATTTATAGAAAAGTCTTGCTTGGATTTCTGTTAAGAATGAAACTTTATAACAGATTACCATAGGAGTTCCCACAAAGGCCCCTTCTAATGTTGCTGTTCCTGAGCTAATTAGCAAAATTCTGGCAAGATTCATAATATCGTATATGCGGCCTTCTGCCAAAACAATAGGTAAGCCGCTTTCTTTTAACTGCTTTTTAAGAGCTTGTTTCTTTACCCCAAACACTTCTTCACCTTCAGTTGAAATAACTGGAACGATGAATTGATATGCAGGAAATCTTCTATGAATCAGTTTCCCTGCACCCAACATAGCCGGCAGATTTTCAGACAATTCACTTTTTCTAGAACCTGGACATATTGCAATTACAGGTCTATTGGGGTCTAAACCGTATTTAATAGCTGTTTCTTCCGGAGTAAGAACAGGCTTAGCCAAGTCAACAAGAGGATGGCCGACAAATTCTACATTTGCCTTAGCTTTTTTATAAACATCGTAAGTAACTTTAAAGTTTGCAGCGACAGCAGTTATGCTTTCCGCCGCATCTTTAACCTTGGCTGGGTCTACAGCAAATTTACTAGGTGGGAAATAATATACAGTAGGAATTCCAAACTTTTTAGCCTGATGAACCAACCACATATTAAAGCCAGGGTAATCTACAAGAACTATCACGTCAGGTTTTTCAACTGTCAGGAACTTGCGAATCAGGAACAATAGCGGCAGTCTTGGAATCTGTTTAATGGCTTCAAACACACCTATAGCAGCCCAATTTGTGCTGTCGCAAAGCATTTTAACTTTTCTGCGCTTTGTCTGAATTCCGCCTATAGCAAAAATATCAAAATTGTCATATTTGAGTAAAACATCTATTAAAGAGGCTGCATAAAAGTCTCCAGAGGTTTCTCCTGAGACAATTAACAATTTTGGTCTTTTTTTATTAACAAGTTCGTTCACGGTTTAACAGCCTGCTTTCAGTTTTTGAATAGCGAGATTCTCGCATTCAAACATATATGATTTTAATATTTTACAACCCTCTTCAATTGAAATACCAGGGTCTATTTTAAGAGGTTTCCCAATATGTACAACAGATTTACTAAAAGGCAAAGGAATTCTTGTCTTATCCCAGCTATTAAGTCTGATAGTATTATCATAAGCCCAATTCATAGCCACAATAGGAGCACCAGTTTTCTGAGCTATTTTTATAATCCCTGGTTTTATCTCTCTAACAGGACCTTTTGGTCCATCAACAGCCAATGCTACAGTAACTCCTTCCTTTATTTTTTTTATCGCTTCAAGAATTACTCTAGCCCCACCCCTGCTAGATGAGCCTCTTATAGCTTTATATCCTAAAGAATCAAGAATTTTTGTTAATATATCGCCATCTTTCGACAATGAGGTATTCGCGGCTATATTATTATTATATCTGTAAAAATAAACACAGCTCAAAAAATCTTCATGCCATAGCGATAAAATAACAGGTCCATTTTTTCGAACTATATCACGATAATTATCATATGAACAATCAGGAACAAGTCTCAAACTATTAACTAAGAAATAGTTAAACAATTCTAAAACGAGTGACTTAATACGTAATTCGACAACATATTTTTTATCTGACCATCTGTCATCAGTATTACGAATTAAATCATTAACTTGTTCAAATTTTCTGCTGATCAAGATAATAATTCCGCCTGTTCTAATTCTTTTTTATGCTGCGCATTGTATAACTGATAATACAACCCCTTCTTTTCAAGCAACTCTTCATGTTTACCACTTTCAACAATGCTGCCTTTTTCAAGAACAAGTATTCTGTCTGCATTAACAACAGTCGAAAGTCTATGAGCAATCATGAATGTGGTTCTGTCTTTCATTAGAAGGTCTAATGCTTCCTGAATCAGACTTTCTGTTTCAGAATCAAGAGCACTGGTTGCTTCATCAAGAATCAGTATCTTAGGATTCTTCAGGAATGCTCTAGCCAGTGCAATACGTTGAGCCTGGCCGCCAGAGAGATTAACCCCTCTTTCCCCTAAAACAGTATTGTATGAATCAGGCAATTCAGTAATAAATTTATCTGCATTTGCCAATTTTGCTGCTTCAATTATTTCATCGTGAGTAGCATCTAATTTACCAAATTTAATATTATCTTCTATTGTTCCGGCGAAGAGGTAGGTATCTTGAGGAACCATGCCGATAAATCTTCTCAAATCTTTACCGTTGATGTTACGAACATTTATCCCGTCAATACATACTTCTCCTTCAGTTGTATCGAAAAATCTCGGTATCAGATTCACAAATGTACTCTTTCCGGCTCCTGAAGGACCAACCAAAGCGACAATTTCACCTGGGGCAACAGTTAATTCTATATTATGCAATATTGTTTCTTCAGGCTTGTAAGAGAAAGTAACATTTTTAAATTCTACTTCGCCTTTGCAGCTAGTAAATTCAACTGGATTTTCAGGTTCTTTCAAATCAACCGGAGTATCAATAAGTTCAAAAACTCTGTCAGCAGCTCCAAGAGCTTGAGCAGTAGTATTATAAATTTCAGCAAGATTTCTACCGGGTTTATAAAGACTGGTTAAAGCAGCAATAAAGCTGACTATGAGACCAGCATCCAATTTTCCGGCAATAACCCCTTTGCTTCCAAACCAGAAAATAATAACGAGGCTGATTGCATTGAAAAATTCTATAATAGGGGTTACAGCACAATTGATTCTATGGCCTTTCATTGTGACTTTAAAACTGGCTTCATTAGAACTTTCATATTTATCAAGCATATATTTTTCTAAGGTAAAGGATTTAACAACCTTAACACCAGTTATAAATTCATGAAGAGAGGAGTTTATATCCCCAACTTTTTCCTGCATTCGTGTTCCAAGCTTCTTCATTTTGCGGCCAAAAGCTTGAATCATTATCATAATTAAAGGAATAATAATCATAGAAAGCAGTGATAAACGCCAGTTAAGCCAAAAGATATAAACAGTCAAACCAACAACTTCTACTACATCTCTAATAAATCTGACAAAATTATGAACAAGCATCTGTAAAACAGAAACGTCATTGGTTACTCGGCTCATTAGATGACCAGTCTGCTGAGTTTCAAAGAAAGAAAGAGGCAGTTTAAGAAGTTTATCAAAACAATCAGAACGAATTTTAAGCAGCATTCTTTGGGAAGCATACTGCATCAAATACATGCTAGAAAATGAAAATACGCCTTTAATAAACATTACCGTAAT
>JAFXRA010000227.1 GCA_017526725.1 Candidatus Rifleibacteriota bacterium | reverse complement strand
TTTAACTGCTTATTTCTTTGGCAGAATAATATATTTATTTTTTTATAAATCAAAGGAAAAGAACAGTATAATATCAAAGTTTCATAGCTTTTTTTTAGGATTAGGTCTTACAAGCATTTCTTTTTGGCTATACACAATAGCAGTAAATGGATACAACTCAAATTACCATATTGTTGAGGTATGTTTTGTTGCTGTTATTTATTTGCGTTTATGGCTTAAAAATCGAAATAAAACAACTAATTTATCTATAATCAGATCTTCTGAAAATACTTCTTCGTGCCAAAAGAAGAGGTCGCTAATAAATTATCTGATAACAATACTTTTGGGCTTGATTGCTGTATTATGTGCGGTTAGATGTTTAATATATCCCGATGGATCATGGGATGCTCTAGCAATGTGGAATTTCAGGGCAAGGTTTTTGTCTTTGGGCAACGAAGAATGGAGTCTGATGTACTTAGACACATTTGATTACTCCCATCGTGATTATCCGCTTTTCCTGCCTTGTATAATCGCTAGATGCTTTAATTATACTGGCGGAACTGATACGATTATACCTTTATTTTTCTCTTGGTTTTTTACTTTTATTTCTTTTATCTTAGTCTATTTATATCTTATAAAATTAAAAAATAAGTATTATTCTGTCTTAGCTGTATGTCTTCTTTCATATTCGCCGCAATATATCTTTTATGGGAGTATGCAGTATGCTGATATTCCTTTGGCTTTATTTATTCTTATTTCAATATATGAGTTTATTCTTTGGGAAAGGGAAAACAAAGATTTGCCATGGCTCTGTATGCTTTTTGCTGGTTTATGTTTTTGGGTAAAAAACGAAGGAATTCCATGGTTTATAGGTTTTAGCTTAGTAATTATTTATTGTCTTTATAAGAAAGATAATAATTTTGTTTCTTCAATAAAAAAGTTTTTAAAAACAGTTGTTGCTTTATTGCCTGTTATTATTTCTTTCTTATTTGTAAGATATTTTGCGAATAGCGAAAATGATATGGTATTGGGTTGGGGCGAAAGAATAATACAATTATTTTTACCTGAAAGATATGTAATGATAATGCCTTATGTTATAAATTTTACAAAACAGCATTTTTGGATGCTTTTTATTCCAATATATTTATTATTGGGTTTTGTAGATAAAAGATATTATAAGTATTATTACTTATTCAAACTAATTCTAGTAATGTACATGATATATGTTTTTATTTATTTGATTACTCCTCATGATTTATCCTGGCATTTAAGAACATCATTTCTGAGAATATTTGCTGTTTATTTGCCATCAATTATGTTCCTAGGCTGCTTATTGTTTGATTTAAAAAGAAAAAAGTGAGTTTTGGTTTTTAGCTTGAGAAACTTTGCTTTTATCCTTGGTATTTTAATAAATCTGTCTTTGTTTTGCTGATAAAGTATGCTAAAATAACGACCAAATAAACAATAGGGGAAAAAGATATGCGTATTCTTCTTACTGGCGGAACCGGCTATATCGGCAGCCATACTGCTGTTGAACTCTTTCAGGCTGGTCATGACGTAGTTATTGTCGATAATCTTTATAACAGTAAAATGGCTGTTCTTGATAGAATTGAACAAATTTCAGGGAAACGTCCTAAATTTTATCAGGGCGATATCCTTGATACTAAGCTGTTAAGCAAAATTTTGACAGATGAAAAAATAGAAGCAGTTATACATTTCGCTGGTTTGAAAGCAGTTGGAGAATCTGTTGCAAAGCCTTTGTTCTATTATAAGAATAATATTGCCGGTACTATTAGTCTTTGTGAAGCCATGATTGAAAGCAATGTTAAGAATCTTGTTTTCAGTTCTTCATCAACTGTTTACGGTGACCCTGCTGAAGTTCCGATAAAAGAAACTTTCCCGACCGGTGGTACAACCAATCCTTATGGTACTTCCAAATACGTTATTGAGCTGATTCTAAAAGATTGGCAAAAGGCTAATCCTCAGCAGAATATAGCTTTGCTACGCTATTTTAACCCTGTTGGTGCTCATAAAAGCGGCCTTATAGGGGAAGATCCGAATGGTATTCCTAATAATCTAATGCCTTTCATTACTCAGGTAGCTATTGGCAAGCGTGAAGAATTAAGCGTTTTCGGCAATGATTATCCAACTCATGATGGAACAGGTGTTAGAGACTACATTCACGTTGTTGACTTGGCAAAAGGTCATGTTAAGGCAATTGAAAAGCTTAAGGAAAACCCTGGTATCGGAATCTGGAATCTCGGTACTGGCACAGGTTACAGTGTTTTAGACGTTGTTAAAGCTTTTGAAAAAGCCAGCGGAATTAAAATTAAATATAAAATTACAGGAAGAAGAGCAGGAGATATTGCAGAATGCTATTGCGATCCTTCAAAAGCAAATAAAGAATTGGGCTGGAAAGCAGAAAACGGCATTGAAGAAATGTGCAAAGACTCTTGGAACTGGCAGTCTAAGAACCCCAACGGCTACGAATAACTATTAATTAGACAATTAATATAAAAAAATAGTCTCTATATTTATTTTTAATATAGAGACTATTACTTTTAGTTAAGTTCGTCTTTAAGATACTGCTTAGAATCTGTGTTCGTATTCTACGCAGGCGTTATAGTAACCAAATGCATCGTTTTTGAGTCTCTTGAAAAAGTTTGGCAGCCAGTCGGCATATCTATTTACTGGCTCAGCTGTTGCCATACCCATTTCAGACAAGGTTGTACCAAATTGAGTATAACCATCGAGGAATGCACCAGCTTCAAACTTAAACTTTAAACCGCCGATTATTTTGTAGGTAACTTTACCTATAAGAGAATTTCTAGCTTTAAAATTATCTACTTTTGAAAGTATCCAATCGCCAGACCAGGTTAAGCGATGAAAAGCTGTTCCGCCAATCCCTAAAGAAATGCTCTTTGCATCAAGAGATAAGGCTCCTTGTTCGACTTTCCCAAGTCTGACTTCGCCTTTCAGCATAAGGTTTCTTTGTACCCAATGGTCTACGTTTGCCCTGAAAAATCTTGATTCTGATTTGTTTATGTCGTTGCCGACATATCTATATGCATCTATTTTTGTCTGTCCGTAACCAATAGTAGCTAAGGTTCGCGGAATAGAAGATCCGTGGCAATCCATACAGGCAGAGGCACCCGGTTTCATATTTTTAGAACGAAAAATTTGCACATCAATAATGTCGGTTTTATATTCAAAATTCATTTTGTTGACCATACCTTTCAGGTTAACTTCACTGTCTGAATGTTTGAATCTGAAAGTATTCTTTATTTCGAAACCGAAATTTGTTCTGTCTTCGTTAACTCTTCTTCCTTCAAATGATTTTGGAATATAGAGACCGAGCCTTTCTTGGTTTACGAAAACACTTTGCCCAATATTTGCATTTCCGGGCTGAGTTAGTTCCCATAATTCTTCTGCGTAAGAATTAGTGCTAAATACAAGCATGAAAACTAGAAGTATATATGTTATTTTCTTATTCATTAATTTACCTTATAGATGTTATTTGGGTTCATTTTTTTGTAGCCTAAGAATATCTCATTAGGTTAAAAATCTCAAGTCATATTTGAGATAGATATTGCTTTTTTGTAAAGAAACTGATATCATATTTGTGCTTACGAGGCGTAGCGCAGTTGGTAGCGCGCATGGTTCGGGACCATGAAGTCGCTGGTTCGAGTCCAGTCGCCTCGATTTTTTATTTTAGAAATATTTATCCTATATTTTTTTACTTTTTAAAACATGGTATAATTCAATAAATAACGTTCTAATTGGAGGAATATTGATGTCATTTTCTTTAAAAAAAGTCTCTGTTGGAGCTCCTTTCTTTCTTATTGCCGGTCCTTGCGTCATTCAAACAGAGAGTCTTTGCTTAGAAATAGCTGAGACAATAAAAAATATAGGAAATGAACTGAATATTCCTGTGGTATTCAAGGCCAGTTATGATAAGGCAAACCGCACATCAGGCGATTCTTACAGAGGTCCTGGTCTAGAAAAGGGCTTGGAAATTTTAGCTTCTGTAAAGAGTAAGACAGGTTTACCGGTTCTTACAGATATTCATGAAGCTTATCAGGCTCCGTTGGTAGCTGAAGTTTGTGATATTCTTCAGATTCCTGCTTTCCTTTGCCGTCAAACTGATTTGACAGAAGCAGCTGCTAAAACCGGCAAAATCGTTAACATTAAGAAGGGGCAGTTCTTGTCTCCTTGGGCAACAAAGCACTTGGCCGATAAGGTTAGAGCAGTAGAAGGCTCTGGAGAAGTATTTTTAACAGAACGAGGTGCTTCTTTCGGCTATGGTAATCTGGTGGTCGATATGCGTTCTTTCCCAATAATGAAGGAATATTGCGATGGGGTTATTTATGACGCAACCCATTCTCTGCAGCTTCCTAGCTCTGGTGGTTCAAAAACCGGCGGTCAGCGAGAATATATAGGAACTTTGGCAAGGGCTGCAATGGCTACTGGTGATGTCGATGGCCTTTTCCTTGAAGTTCACCCTGAACCAGAAAAATCACCTTCTGATGCCGATAATATTTTGCCTCTCAATCAATTAAGAGGTTTGATTAAGCAGCTAATTGCCATAAAACAAGTCGTCAAGCAAGGAGCCGAATGATTATGAAAAATTTAAGTAATCTGTCATTGCGAGCACGAACTGTGTGGCAATCCGGTAAAAAGTATTTTGCTTTAGGCAGTATATTTGTTTTTCTCCCTATTTTAGTATCTGCAGGCGGTCTAGAACTCTATTCCTATCATGATGAACACGGACAGTTAGTCGTAGTAGACAGCTTAGAAAGAATTCCGCCGAGATTTCGCTCTAAGGCAGTAAGAAACTTTATTCCTTCCTTCAAAGATACTGATACTCCAAAAATAAATACAGAAGTTGTAGATAGAGTAAAATTTTCTAACAAGAATGAAGAAAAGTCTAATACCATTTCTGATAAATCTGATGGTTTTAGGCCAGTAATAACGACTGACTCAAACAAGTCTTCTGTTGATGTGGTTGACGCCCCGGACGAAGTAGAACCTCCGGATCCTGGCTTAGATGAAGCGGCTAGCATTATAGGGGTCATGACTAACGTCATTGAGAACAATAAGCAGATTTATAATCTTGTGCTTAGTACTAAGCTTTTCAGCCCGGCAGTTAAAAATATTCATACTCAGAATGTGGCTTTATTGGCAAGAATAAAAAATCCTAATTATATTAATTGGAAGAGAAAACACTCTGACAAATCTCGTTGGTGTTCTAATGCTACTTTATTGCTAGAACGTTTCAGAACAATTCAATATACTGTTTCAAAATGGTTTGGGGAAGCGCCCGGCAATTTGCTTTATGGTTTTCCCCCTTTTATTAAAGCTTCAGAAGGTCATTTAAGCGAATTGAATTCCGGTTTAAATGCTTTAAAAGAGCTTGACAAAGAACTTATAAAATCTGCCAAAAAGAATAAGAAAAAATGAAGCAGCAAATAAGCATAGAACAG
>JAFXRA010000226.1 GCA_017526725.1 Candidatus Rifleibacteriota bacterium | reverse complement strand
TTCTGTGGTTAATAATACGCTATCGCTAAATAAAAGTTACTCTAACTCGGTCACCACTCCGGCACTACGTGCCACCTCTCCTCAAGGAGAGGCTTTAAGACAACACTTCTCACCCTTCCAACTCTTCCAACCCTTCCAACCTTTATAACAATTACCACAGTGAAACGTCCCACAACGAAGTGTCCCACAGCGTAGCGTATCACTTCCTCTATTACAGGAAATAAACCAAACATTCCCTCCTCTCTCATCTCTTTTAAAAAACTTAGTTCCCCTATTGCAAAAAAAAGCCAGATATTATATAAAAAGAAAGTGCCGATATTATCTTAAAGGAGTTTTAACTTTAATAATGGATAAATTAAAGGCTTTTCAAAAACTATATGAAGATTGTTCTAAGCTTGGTATAGATGAAACTTCAAGTCTATTAGTATCTGGCAGAAACAAAGAAGAAGTCGGTTTTTTCAAAGTAGTTTGTGACTACGTTTTACAACAGCGACAGAAAAAAGCCATTGAAGAACACAGATTCTAAGCCAAGACCACAATACATTATTTTTGCTGGCTGCAATGGCTGCGGCAAATCTACTCTTTATAACTGTTATTTTGGCGATTTTAAAAACAAGCCCAGAGTCAATTCAGACGAATCTCTAAAATCATTTAATGGTAACTGGCGAAAAAAAGTAGACCGATTTAGGGCTGACAGAATCACTATTCTACAAATCAGAGATTACTTTTCCCAGAAAATTAGTTTTTGTCAAGAAACCACCCTTTGTGGCAAATCTATTATCCGCAATATAGCTACAGCACGTAATGAAGGCTATGACATTCTTTTATATTATGTTGGCGTGGAATCAGCTGAAATAGCTAAGAAACGCATCGCCTACAGAGTAAAAAACGGCGGTCATGGAATACCTGATAAAGACGTTGAAAGACGCTATCAGGAAACCACCCAGAACATGAAAGCCATATGGCCAATGTGCGACAAAGTTGTATTTTTCGACAATACAATTAGTTTTAATTATGTCGCATACTATGAATACGGCGATTTTATCCAACTAACGCCAATTCTTCCCTCTTGGATAAAAGAAATCTCTGACTGCTACCCCATCTCAAGGGTTATTATCTAAATTTTCTTTTCCATACCAATTTTTAGAACTTTCATTCCCATAGATTCATAAAAAGCTTTTGCCTTAGAATTGCATTCCCACACATTCAGTTCAATACTGAAAAAGTTGTTTTCTCTAGCATAGTCTTCTACATGGTTTAACAAAGACTTGCCGATATGCTGTCTGCGATACTTTTCGTCTACACATAAATCATCAATGTAAAGAGATTTATGTGGGTGAATATTGTTTATATTTTTATATTCTTTAATCTGGCAAAATGCGTAGCCTAGAACAACATCTTTATCATCTGTATATACGAAAATAACCTTAGTAGAGTCATGAAGCTGATCAAGAATTTCTTTATCTGTATATTTCATACAGTCTTTAATGAATATATCTGATCTTCCTTCTGCATGAACGTTATTAACCTGTATCAGTAATTCTTTAATTCTACCTAAGTCTTTATCTTCTGCAATTCGTATAGTCATTAGAATTCCCCAACAAATTTTTTGCAAATAAAAAAAGCCCAGCTGCTGACTGGGCTTCTTTTTAGCTAGCAATTACTGCTGATAGCGTGGTCTGCGAGGTTTGTCTTCGCGTGGTTTTGCTTCATTAACTTTGATTGCTCTGCCGTTAACTTCTTTGTTGTTGAGTTCAGCAATAGCTTTTTCTGCTTCTTCTTTTGAAGGCATTTCAACAAAACCAAAACCTTTTGATCTGTTAGTATCACGTTCAATGATAACATTAGCGCTTGTGACTTCGCCATAAGGGGCAAAAAGGTCATTCAAAGCTTTGTCACGGATAGCATAAGGAAGGTTACCAACGTAAATCTTCATTCGAAAAATTCTCCTAAATTTGCTTTCACACTTACTAACTCGGTCACGGAGAATTTTGCTTCCTCGGACTTGTCCGTAATTGCGTTAAAACCAATATAGCAAAACTTTTCCACCAAATCAAGACTTTTTTATAAAAATCTTTACATTGTTTTTAGTTACAAGATTCAAGACATAAGATACTAGCCAGAAGAGTTGGAAGGGTGAGAAGGGTTGGAAGAGTTGGAAGAGTTGGAAGGGTGAGAAGTGGTACGCTGCGCTGTGGGACACTTCGTTGTGAGACAGCAGCATAGCTGCTTGTGGGAATTGTCGAACAACTACCACAGGCAGCGTCAACTGCCGTCTCACAAGTTGCGTAAGCAACAGTCCCACAGAGGCTTTAGCCTCGTATCACCTACCACCAACCACCCATCACTTATCACAATACCGGGGGCAGATCTTCTACTTAAATCTTAAATCTTGTAACTTGTAACTTAAATCTTAATCCCAATCACCAGTCTTGTTCTCCGTTCTGTTTTTGTTGTTTCTTTCTATTACGAATTCTTAGCCATTCTTTTAGTTCTTCCTGATTCATGGTTGAAGGGTCTCTTTCCTCGATGGAATCAAATCTATAGTATTTCTGATAATCCCCTTCGCGCTGTTCCATCTGTTTAAGATATGCTTCAACTTCTTCTTTCTTAAGACGAATATTCTTCATAGCTCTAGCTCTTTGAGAGGCTTCTGGTCTAGAGACCTTACCTTTATCTTCAGCCATTTTAACATCACGCCTGTCTGACTCAGGTGCTGCATTTTCTTCATTGGTTAAAGCCTGATAATTATCTTTCTTGTTTTCGTCAGATTCTTTATTTTCCTGATTAGAGGCTTGCTGTTCCTGGTTTTCAGAATTTTTCGAATCCTTCTGTTCGTCAGATTCATTTTCTGAACCAGATGCCTGTTGTTCTTTATTTTCTTCTGAAGAATCTTCTTTCTTTTCGCTGGAAGCAGAATCCTGGTTTTCTTTGCCCTGCTCTCCTTCTTTCTGTTCAGCATTTTGCTGCTGTTCTTCGCCAGATTTATTTTCAGACTCTGAATTCTGGGAATTCTGTTGACTGCTCCCTTGCTTATTCTGGTCCTGTTGATCCTGCTGTCCCTGCTGGCCTTGCTGGTTCTGCTGATTTTGTTGATCCTGCTGACCTTGCTGCTGATTCTGCTGTTGTTCTTTTTTATCCTGATTTCCCTGCTGATTTTGGGAATCATTCTTTTCTTGCTGCTGCTTATCTTTCTGATTATTGTTCTGGTCTTGATTCTGCTGATTCTGTTGACCTTGTTGCTGTTCCTGTTCTTTTTTCTGGCGTTCAAGCATTTCCTGAAGTTTCTTTTCAGCAACTTTCAGATTGTAGTCAGCCTTATAGTCATCTTTTTTAATAGCCAAGGCATTTTTATAAGCATTTACTGCTTCAGCAAAATCGTAGCTTTTAAAAGCAGCGTTACCCATATTATAAAAAGCATCAAACTGCTGTTCTGGAGATTTGCTTAGTTCTGATGCTCTTGCAAAGAATCTAATAGACTTAGCATAGTCACGTTTACGATAAGAAACAATACCGAGGTCATAGTTAATAATATAACTGTCGGATTCTTCTAAACGAGCTTTCTGTAAAAGGCTTTCTGCTTTATCTAAGTCGCCGCTTTCCAAAGCCTTGAGACTATCTTTTACGTCGAAGGCAGGATGGGAAAAAGCGGGAGAAGAGGAGAATGAGAGGATGGATATTACTATATAGAAAAGGATTGCCACGCATTTGGCATGCAATAATGGATTGTGAATTTTGTTGGAAGTGTGAGAAGTGTGAGAAGTGTGAGAAGAGTGAGAAGGGTGAGAAGTGTTGCGCTTCGTTGTGGGACAGCAGCATAGCTGCTTGTGGGAATTGTTAGGATGGTTAGAATAGTTATTCATAGTTTTGATGTTATAGTCTGGCTTGCAACTTATATCTTCAAGCTTATAGCTTATATCTTCTTTAATCATATTCTCTTCAACCAATGGTCCTGTTCTCTGGAATATGGAATTCTTTCAGAAATCATCCATTCAAATAGAAGCAAAAAGAAAGCGATAAAAAGAGGTATCCAATATAATTCTTTACGCATTAAACGAGTGCCACCCTTTACAGCAATCCTTTTAATCTTGTTAAGACCACTAATAACGTTCTTAGCAGTTTTAACGTCTGAAGCACGAAAATACTCAGCTTTGGTCTTTTCAGCGATTTCCTTCAAAGGCTTTTCAGCTATTCTAGAAATAACCGGTTTTCCGTTGGGAAGTCTTTTATAAGCTATTCTTCCCCAAAAATCCCGGCTTTCAGGAATATAACCACCTTCGTTACTTCCAATACCAACTGTAAATATCTGAATATTCTTTTTAGCAGCTTCTTTAATAGCTGAAGTGATGTGCTCTGTATCAGGGTCTTCACCATCAGAAATCAAAACAATTACCTTTGTCTGTGAAGCCGTAGTAGAGAAACGGTCAATAGAAGTCTGAATAGCACCGCCCAAATTTGTTCCCTGTTCAGATAACAACGCAGGATTAACTCTGTCTAAGAAAGTTAAGAAAGCATTTTTATCATATGAAAGCGGACTCTGAACCATTGTTTCACCGGCGAAGACGACCAGACCGATTCTGTCATCTTTTAACCCGTTAAGCATATTCCTCAACAAAGCTTTTGCTACGCCTAATCTGGAGTTACCATCAATATCGCAGGCATTCATTGATTTAGAAATATCTAAGGCAACAACCAGGTCAAGCCCGGAACCGTTAACTTCTTCCTCGTAAGTTTCACCGAGTGGTCTTAAAAGAGTTATACCTACAAGGGAAAACGCAATTATAAGCATTACCCATTTTACAAGAGGCCTTTTTGTTGGCTTATGGCTAGTAATACGAGAAAGCATTTCATTGGTTGCGAAAGCTTTTCTTCTTTTTTGAAGCCTTTTAACAGAGTATTCGACTAAGACAACAACCCAAAGGGCTGTCAATAAAAGAAAATATATATTTTCACTGTTCTTAAACTCAAACATTAGAATACCCTCTGGAAAACAAAGCTTCGTAGAAATATTTCTATGGCTAACAGGGCAAAAGCCGGGAACAACAGCCAATAGAAACGTTCAGAATACTGCATTGTTTTGTTTACATCAATTTTACCTTTTTCAAGAGTAGCAATCTTTTTGTAAATTTCTTCCAAAGCTTTATTATCAGTTGCTCTGAAGTATAAACCCTTAGTCAGATAAGCTATATCTTTCATAAGCTGTTCATCAAGCTGTGGTTTCTGAACATTGCCATAATAATCGCGGTAATAGGCCTTATGACCATTTTTATAATAAGGAACTGGAGCGCCTTCTAGACTGCCAACCCCAATGGTATATATTTTAATACCTTTGTCAGCTGCTACTTTAGCTGCGGTTAACGGGTCAAGACCAGCATTGTTTTCACCATCGCTCAAAAGAATTATTACTTTGTCGCGTTTTTCTTTTGAGTTAGTGTTAAACTTATAAACAGCATTTATAATAGCATCGCCGATAGCTGTGCCATCCTGTTTAAGCATTCCCAAAGAAGTATGTCTTAATAATTCAGTCAAGACGCCGTAATCTACAGTTAATGGACACTGAGTTAGTGCAATACCTGCAAAAACCACCAGACCAACACGGTGGTCGGAGATACCTGTAATAAAATCTTCAGTTATTTTCTGAGCGGCTTTAATTCGGTTAGGCTGAAAATCTTCGGCCGCCATAGTTCCAGAAACGTCAAGAGCAATCATGATATCAATACCCTGACGGGTTACCGTTTCAGATTCAAAACCATATTGAGGCTGCATCAAAGCAAAAACAATCAGGAATAAGACAACCAATCTTATTAAATCAGGAATAAATCTGAGTTTTGCTCTAAGGCTTGATTTAACAGCACCTGCTAAGCCAGCCAGAGGGAAATTGATACCGCCTTTTTTTGCTCTATCACTAATCAGATACTTATAAAAAGCTATCAAGGGGATTAAAAGAGCTAGCAGCATAAATTCCGGGCTATTCCACTTCATTTACGCCACCCCCTGGTATTGATAAGTTCTTCTAGAGAGTTAACCAGTTCTTCTTGTTCAATATAAGCATTATTACTGCCTGTATATCTTATCTCGTCGCAAAAACTCAACATTTCTTTAATCTTTGAAGTAACTTCGTTTCTAACTTTTTCGTTTATAATATCAACAACGAATTCATCAGTTGTTGCGGCTGCACCAATGCCTATATTATAAGCATCTAAAGCATAGTTTTTCAGTATGACAGCAACATTTTCACAAATAGATTTAATATTTCGTTTTTCCCATATTTCAGAGAGTTTTAGACGTTTAATAGCTCTTAAAGCTTGAACTTCAGGGCTCTGAACAATAGGAACTCTTTTTCTTTCAACAGGCGCGGTAAGCCATGAATAGAACAACCAAAGCAAATACAGACAGAGAACAACAATAGCAATCTGCCATATTAAGCTCATCCATGGATATTCCATAGACTGGCTTCCCATCAAATCGTATATTTCTTCACCTGGCGGCAGCGCAGGGATAGAAGCAACATTCGATGAAGCTGATGCAGCTTTAGCTGTAACTGCCGCTGAAGATGCAATTGTAGAAGTTTCTGTAGCTATCATAATAGAATTCTTTAATTAGTTCTTAGTAGTATCAATCTTAGCAGAATCTGTTGCAAAGCCAAAAGCTTTGTATAAAACATCGCTATTTATCTTCAACTCTTCTTTTGCACTAAGTTTTGTGATTTCATCTGCCAAAAGCTGCATTCTCTTTTCTTTATCAT
Organism: Candidatus Rifleibacteriota bacterium; assembly: GCA_017526725.1. Next base: position 2,518 of record JAFXRA010000226.1, on the reverse strand, counting down.
CGCCTTTTACATCTTTGAAAACAAATTTCTGAAGATAAACGCTCATAAGAACATTATTTTCGAGTTTTTTAAGCATAGCGATAACTTCAGGGTCTTTTTTGATGTTTTCACGATTTGCTGCTCGTGCAAGCAACAGTTCCTGGGTCATCTGATTCAAAATATTTGTTACATTTTCTTTTGTTATTTCTTTTTCGCTAATTCCAATCTGACTAAGACGAAGCTTAAGTTCATTCAGGCCGATTGCCTGCTTATTGCCAAGCTGAACTACTGTATCAGAAGCAACAGTATTGACTATCGGATTAATTCCTTCATTAAGCATATTGCGGCGTTCGGCATCGTAAACACGGCCTAGTCTGGTAAGACAGTAATTTATTTTTTCGTCTGTTCCACTAGCAATAGCAGAGTCTGGAGCAAATCTCTTTATGTATAAAAGCTGTCCTAGCGCTTTATCAAAGTCATTTAATTCATTCATACAAATTTCTGCCAAGGCTTTTCTCATCTTCAATCCTTTTTCGGAAAGAGGTTCACGACGAATGTTGGCTTCTAAAACCTGAGCAGCTTCAGACGGAAGGTTGTAAGCTAAAAGATCTGAAGCATATTCTGAGTTTTCAGAAAATGTTGTTCTTCTGCTTTTATAATAGTTATAGGAAAGAGCAATTCCAAGAATTAATACAGCTATAACCATTATAAGCATTGCATCTAGTTTGCGGTTTAGTGACCTTATGTTACTCATGATGTTTTATCCTTAACTTAGTTAGTTAGAAGAGTTAGAAGTGTCGGAAGAGTTAGAAGTGTTAGTCTTTAAAGAAGCAAGTTTTTTGTTTTTAATTTTTTTATTACAAGTTGTAGATGGAAGTGAATTAATCAGGTTAAAAAGCTTTTTATCAATTAAACCACATCTATTTAAAACTCTTTCTAGGTTATCATCAGATAAATAACCAAGCCTATTACAAAGATTAATTTGAGTCATTATTTCTCCTAAAGAACCTCTTGAATAAGATAGAAAACGTCTAAATTCCTTTGGATTATTTCTTTTTTGCCCCTCTGCTATATTTGAAGGAATTGAAATTAATGCTCTCCTCATTTGATCAGAAAGAACATATAATTCTTCTCGTGGCAATCCTCGAATAAAATCATACAATTGTACAACTAAGTCCATAGATAATTGCCATACTTCTAAATCATAGAAATTTTTAATTTTCATATCTGCTCCAAATCATTTTTAACTTTATAATCCCTTCCAACTCTTCCAACTCTTCCAACTCTTCCAACCCTTCCAACAATTCTCACAAGCAGCTTTGCTGCTGTCCCACAACGAAGTGTATCACAGCAAAGCGTTCCACTTCATTCTTTTAAACCCTTCCAACTCTTCCAACTCTTCCAACCCTTCCAACAATTCTCACAAGCAGCTTTGCTGCTGTCCCACAACGAAGTGTATCACAGCAAAGCATTCCACTTCATTCTTCCAACTCTTCCAACAATTCTCACATGCAGCGTTAGCTGCTGTCCCACAACGAAGTGTATCACAGCAAAGCGTTCCACTTTCTTCATCTCCTACCCGCTTCCCGCTGAGCAAAGAGTTTGACTACTGGCTTTGCGACTGATTCGCCAGCGACTAACTGAATCAAATCAACTCCGGTATTACGGCAAATTTTTTCAAGCTGTTCATCCTGTTTTTTCTGAGCCTTGAGCAATTCATCAACTACTTTATGACTAGAAGTATCAAGAATGAATTCTTCACCTGTTTCAGGATTTGCAACTTCTATCATTCCAATATCTGGAATCACCTTTTCTCTTGGGTCCCTGACGTTAACAATTATCAAATCGTGCTTAGCGGCAGTTACTTTAAGTTGTCTTTCTATAGAACCAGCATTAATTCCATCAGAAACAAGGAATATTACAGACCTTCGTCTCAGTGTAGAGTTAAGAAAATCTAAAGGCGCCGAAAGGTTTGTTCCCTTATTTTGAGGAATAAAGAAAGACAAATCTCGAATCAGTCTCAGAACGTGACTTTTTCCTTTTGCCGGCGGAACGTATTTTTCCACCCTGTCGGTAAAGAGGCAGATTCCAGCTCTGTCGTTATTGCGTTCTGCTGCCAGACTCATAACTGCAGCAAATTCAACAGCACTTTCACGTTTTTCCTTAGAACCAGAGCCAAAAGCCATTGAGCCTGAAAGGTCTAAGGCTATAATTACCTGCAATTCACGTTCTTCGGTATGTTCACGAATGTGCAGGTCGCCTGAACGAGCTGAAACCTTCCAGTCAATAGAACGGAAATCATCGCCTCGGTAGTATTGTCTGATTCCGGCAAATTCCATACCATGGCCTTTAAAAACAGACTTATAACTGCCAGAATAAAGCGAATCAACCAACTGTCTGGTTCTGATTTCGATTCTACCTACTTCTTTCAGTAATTCTTTTGAAAGCATAAAGAGTATAAGCTGCTATCAGGGAACAGCTACTCCTTCCTTAATTCTTCTTACTAATTCATCAGAATCAACTTCATCTGCTTCTGCTT
>JAFXRA010000225.1 GCA_017526725.1 Candidatus Rifleibacteriota bacterium | reverse complement strand
TTTTAAATATTTTTCTTTTACTAATATATCTAAATCAATTGATTTCATGGGATTGTTTTTTTCTAGATTGTACATTTCAACTGTACTCTGTAAAAGTCTTATATTAGAAAAGCAGGCGGCTCTTCTTTCTGAAGTTCTATTCATGGTTAGATTTGGAGTAGACATTATAGAAATTAAGAAAAACTCACAAAATAAAATAAATGCTAATGAAAAGACTATATAACCATTAAAATTTTTATTATCTCTATTATCACTATTAGAACTCATAAAATATTACTTCTCCAACAAAAAGCACTTTGTTTTAATTAATTGAGTTTTAAAACTATTATCATTAAATAATCATTTAGGCAATAATATCCTTACTTATAAGAAATAAATAAAAGTCAAAAAACTAAAAACAAATCTTTTCTTTTTTTATAATAAACTGTATAATCTTTTTACAAACATTTTGAGTGTACATAATCACATATGTTCAAGGAGTTCTAGAATGACAACTAGCGGTAAGCTTGCCGTAGTAGCAGTTGGTGGCAATTCTTTGATTTTAGACAAGAAACACCAGACTGTAGCTGATCAGTATGATGCAGCTTGTAAAACCATGGAACACGTAGCCGATATGATTCAAGAAGGCTACAACGTAGTTTTAACTCATGGAAATGGTCCACAGGTCGGTTTTATTTTGCTAAGAAGCGAAATAGCAAGTTCCAAGATTCACCCAGTTCCATTAGATTCTTGTGGAGCTGATACACAGGGTGCTATCGGTTATAATTTCCAGATGGCTCTTGGTAATGAATTTAAGAAACGTGGAATCAAGAAACCTGTTGTTACTGTTGTAACTCAAGTTTTAGTCGATAAAGACGACCCATCCTTCAAGAAACCTACAAAACCTATTGGTCAGTTCTATACTGAAGCAGAAGCTAAAGAAAAGATGGCTAATGACCATTGGGATATGGTAGAAGATGCTGGTCGTGGCTGGAGACGTGTTGTTGCTTCTCCTCTACCAAAAGAAATTATCGAAGAAGATGCTATTGAAACTCTCGCTTCAAAAGGTTTCTGTGTTGTAGCTGTTGGCGGCGGCGGAATTCCTGTTATCAGAGATGATAAGGGCATGTTAAAAGGTACCGCAGCAGTTATAGATAAAGACTTTGCTTCTTCTTTACTTGCTTCTAATATTCATGCTGATGCATTTATCGTTTCTACTGCAGTAGAAAAAGCCTGTTTGAACTTCGGTAAACCCGATGAAAAGCCATTAGATAAATGTACCGTTGCTGAATTGGAAAAATACTGCGAAGAAGGTCATTTCAAACCAGGTTCTATGCTTCCAAAGTGCCAGGCTATTATAAAGTTCATCAAGAACGGTGGTAAGCACGCAATTATCACTAATCCTGAAAATCTTGCTAAGGCTGTTCGTGGCGAAGCAGGAACTCACGTATTTCCCTGAAGTAGGAATTATGTCCTAAAGCCCTCCCTTTGAGGGAGGGAATAAAAGGGAGGGTGACCGAGCTAGAGTTAACTTTTGTTCTTAGGCAAATAATACCTTAACGCTAAACTGGATATACACTAGTCAAGTCACCCCTCAGTCAGACATTCGTCTGACAGCTCCCCTCAAGTGGAGCCTTTAGGAAGACTCCCTCCTCCCTACGCCCTAACCCCTAAAAAAGGTTGGATTGCCACGTTGTCACGCATACTTCGTATGCTCACAATGACGTATAACTTGCGGTTTCGCAATGACGATTAAATATAAAGTAAAATATGGGTCTCGACCCTAAAAATAGAAAAGGAATTAAGTATGGCTAAGTATTTGAAAAAATTTATGCTCAAGGTTAACGAAAAGGTTCTCAAGAACACAATTGAACGTGCAAAGAAACAGAATATCATTATTCCTACCTATGCACAGCAGAGAAATCCTGATTTGATTCCAGAAAAAATCAAAGCAGAAGTTAAACCTCATGGTCTTTGGGATGTTCATCCTCGTAACCTTTTCAGAATCACTTGGAAGAACAATGTTGAAACTGGTCTTTATGGCGATGTAAACTTTGTTGAATTGCCACCAGAATTGACTGGCGTTAAGGCTAGAATTTTCGGTCTTGTTGGTAAATACTTCCCAACAGGCGCTCACAAAGTCGGTGCTGCATTTAGCTGCTTAGTTCCAAGACTTGTAACAGGCGAATTCGACCCAACAACTCAGAAAGCTGTATGGCCTTCAACTGGTAACTATTGCCGTGGTGGCGCTTACGACTGTGCTCTTCTTGGCACTCCATCAATCGCTATTCTTCCAGAAGAAATGAGTAAAGAACGCTTTGACTGGTTGAAAGAAATCGGTAGCGAAATTTTCGCAACTCCTGGTTGTGAATCTAACGTTAAAGAAATTTACGATAAATGCCATGAACTCGACAAAGAACGCGGCAACAGCATCGTAATTTTCAATCAGTTTGCTGAATTTGGTAACCCAATATGGCATTATCATCAGACTGGTTCTGCAGCTCTTGAAGTATTCGATAAGGTTAAGAGACCTGGTGACAGAATGAGCGCTTGGGTTTCTGCTACTGGTTCTGCTGGTACAATTGCCGCTGGTGACCACATTAAAAATGTACATCCACATGCTAAGATTGTTGCTTCTGAAGCTCTCCAGTGTCCAACTCTTTACAACAATGGTTTCGGCGGTCACAGAATTGAAGGTATCGGCGATAAGCACGTTCCTTGGATTCACAATGCTAGAAACACTGATGTTGTTGTAGCTATTGATGACGAAAACTGCATGAGAATGCTCAGAGTATTCAATACTCCAGAAGGTCATGAAGTTCTTGCTCAGGCTGGCGTTAAGAAAGAAATCATCGACAAATTGAATCTCCTTGGCATTAGCTCAATCAGCAATGTTCTTTCTGCAATCAAAACTGCTAAGATGTTTGAAATGGATGAACATGACTGCTTGTTCACTTGCTTGACTGACTCTTCAGTAATGTATCAGTCTCGTCTCCAGGAACTTGAACAGGCTCATGGGAAATATTCTCACGACAGAGCAATGGCTGATTTCGAACGCTTCTGGCTTGGTGAAGATGCTCAGGATATGGAAGAACTCACTTACTTGGCTCGCAAGAGAATCCATAACCTCAAATACTACACTTGGTGTGAACAGCAGGGTAAGACTGTTGAAGAAATCCGTGAACTCTGGGATCCAGAATTCTGGGATGATCTCTTCAGTGATGAAGTTGTTAATTCTTGGGATGAACACATCAAAGAATTCAACGAAAGAACAGGCTTGTTGAAGTAAGATTTTTTACGATCTTCCCCCGCAAATGGCGGGGGAAGTGGCAG
>JAFXRA010000224.1 GCA_017526725.1 Candidatus Rifleibacteriota bacterium | reverse complement strand
TTGTTTGTCGGAGGTGTAGCCTTTTGTGTTTATTTCATACTTCCAATTATTATGGGGTTTTCCGGCAGTTTTTCTAATGAAGGAATAAAACCTATCATTGGTTTGCAGAACTTTTTAAGCCTTGCCGGCTGGCTAATGCTGGCTTTCGGGCTGATGTTTCAGGCACCCATTGTGGTTCTTTTGGCAGTAAGATTCGGGCTAACCACTTCAGAAGCCTTAAAAGAAAAGCGCCCCTATGTTATTGTAGCAATACTCTTTTTATCAGCTTTATTAACGCCGCCCGATGTTGTAAGTCAGGTTTTGCTGGGAATTCCAACTTGGTTGCTATTTGAAGTGGGCTTAGTCATCGCCTCAAAAATAGAAAAGACCCAGACCAAAGATGAGAGACAAGAGTTAAGAGATAAGAGATAAGGGGATTGGCTTTAGCTGGAGTAAGTTTTTTATTTTAAACAGCTTCTTAAGTTAATTAAGTTTTTATGACTAACCTTTTTAGAGAAAACAATAGAGCGGACAGTGTAGACGCGAGACCTTTTATTCTCCGCACAAGGCTCGTTCCCACAATGATTATCCGAAGGCAGAAAAACATAGAGACCGCTTAAGGAGAATAAGGTTGAGCAAGCAAACTGTCCGCAACCAAATTTAGAGATAAGAGATAGAACGGAGAGCCTAAAGGAATATCGTTTTTGGGTAAGTCTACACATTTGTCATAAAAAGTATAGCGTATGGGCTTTAGCCCTGAAAGCTATACGTTTATGACAATGGGTAGACTACTAAATTTAGAGATGAGAGAGTAGAGGTTAGAGATTAGGGGAGTGTTTTAGCTATTGTTATTCTACTGCTATTATTGGTTTTCGTGAAAACTATTTCATTACGACTAACTTTAAATTTAGTTATAATTCAGTAGTAATGGGATATTAGCACAGTCCTACGTAGTATTACAAACTAAAGAATTCTCTTATCTCTAAAATTTCCATTTTGCCCTGTCTATAATCTTGAATCCACCCACTTTTTTATCTCTTTATATTTTGTTGCTTCCTCATCAAAACCGCCTTTAGCCAAAAATTCTATATGCTTATCTATTTCTTTTAACAGTTGTTCTTTAGTAATTATGTTATAATAATTACTGTCTTCATAAAAATCATCTTCGCACCACTGGTAGCTTTCGTAAGGCTGATTATCAGCATTGATTCCCCATTCGTAACATTCAAGCGGACCAAAAGAAGTAAAACGAATAATTACTATATTTCCATCTTTATCGGGTTTTAAGTCAGTCATAATATAATAACCGAATTTTTAATTCTGGATTGCTTTACTTTCGTTCGCAATGACAGTTAGGTAATTATAACAACTCTAACCTCTTACAACTTCTATAGGCTGTGAAACAACCAGTCTCACAAACAGCTTTAACTGCTGTCTCACAGCGAAGCGTTCCACTCTTCTAACTCTTAAAACGCCTTGAATAAATTTCTCAGCCTTGCTGACTTCATGACATCGCTGGCTTTAATCTTACTCCAATCTAATTTTCCCTTAAGATTTAATATTTCTTCCAGCTTTTCCTGCACTTCTTTATCTTCAAAAGCACTTCTTGCCATTATAGAATATATTACTTGTTGAAGCATTCCAAAGCTAAACAAACCATTAATTTCTTCTGTTAAATCAGCCAATTGAATATTTGACCTGGCTATTTCTTTTTCTGGATAACTGAAACAATTTTTATCTACTTCATCATTAACTCTTATATTGTCGAAGGAAACAGTAAAATCATCGCTTGTAATAGAGAATTTCTTTAACGGGAAAAAATCATTAGGCTTTATTACAGAAGTTACAATAGATTTTTGTGCTGATTCCCCAGAAATAGTAATAATACCATTTTCCTTGGAAGTTCTCATATTGCTCAAAGCTTGTTCTGCTAAGGCAAGAAAGTCTACCTTTATAGTATTCTCTTTTTCTTCATCATTAGGTTGATGAAAATTAATGTTTGCCTGCATTTGGTTGTCTTCGTAAACAACTTTAGCTATAACAATATTCTTTCTTAAAAGACAGACTCTGGAATTTAACGCATCGTTATATAATACATTACCATTTCTAGCTACAAGCAACGGGGTTTTATCTGCATCAAAACAGTTAAAAGCCATATTTCCATTGTCGTATCTAATTTGGCTCACGTAACTTCTGTCTGATGTGCTTATCGTTAAATCAAAAGCAAAGGTTTTTATGTTTTCATTCGGAATAGAGAGGTTTATCAGGTTCTTTCTAAGAATCTCATCTGCAGGCTGAGCCTGTAAAGTAGCACAAAACAATACTGCGAATAAAGCAATAATCAATAGTTTTATTTTCATAAATATCCTTTTATGATTCGTAATCGCTAGGTAATATATCTGGTAACTGTTCCTGCTTTTCCCACATTTTTGTTAAAGGGGTGGAAAGCGGAACAAGTATTTCACGGTAAATCTGTAATGCTCGTTCTGGCGAAAATAGATATCTGAAAAACCAGAATTCAAATGGGAAAAAGTGTATTTCGCCTTTTCCTTCAAAAGGCTCAAAGCTTTCTGAATTCTCTAAGATTTTAGCTTGAAGATTGATCAGATATTCTTCTTTTACGGTTTGTTCAGGTAGCGATAAATCTTTTACATTATCGCACTCTCGCTGACCGTTTTCCTTTAATAAACCGAAAATACGGCAAGCAAAGGGCCTTACAGGATGAACCAGACAAACTTTTGTTTCGTCATCTCTGAAAACACATCTTAAACGGGTTTCACTGCCTACTTGAGCCTGTCTTAAATCGAATCGCAACAAAGACTTTATGAGTCTTAAGACTCTTTCGGGTTTCCATCTAGCCATAACTTCACGCATGACGCGATGGTATTCTAACGAATACATGGAAATTGAATTGCAGCATTTACCGCAATTTCCACAAGAAGTTCTTGGAAGTTGATCATGAAGCATATCGACCATATCCATGCCGAACGCTCCATGATTGGCTGAAGCTTCTAGAACCTTCTGTGCGTATGCGTCAAAGTTCTTTGCTCCAGCTATTTTGATTTTTCTTAACAGTTCTTCATTCACTGTCACTGTTTCTTAGCCATACTGACTGTAAGCTTTCTTCCTCCCATTTCTTGTTCGTTCATTCCGCTGATTGCTGCATCAGCAGCTTCTTTTGTTGCGAATTCAACAAAACCGAAGCCTTTAGAACGCTTGGAACCTTTATCAATTACTATATTGGCACTTACGACTTCGCCAAATTTTGCAAATTCTTCTTTTAGTTTGGCGTTGTCAACGCTGAAAGGAAGGTTACCAATAAATAATTTAACTGCCATGTTTTAATATCTCCTCTGAACAGAAATTAAATAAATCATATCTACAGATATTTTCCATCATTTTTGCTGATTTTTCAATAGTCTAAATGTAAATTTAGCATAATAACTACTAATAACAAT
>JAFXRA010000223.1 GCA_017526725.1 Candidatus Rifleibacteriota bacterium | reverse complement strand
TATAGAAGAAGGTTTGCAACCTCTGAATAAGTATGATTTTGAAAGCAGGTCTGAAACAGATTTGCTTTCTTTGGTTCCAGAAGCAAGATTAATTAATACATAATCAAATGTGGAACTTAACTGAAGAAAAAAATCTCTGAATGCTGTATCTGTAACTAGCTCATACGGGGTTTTCAGCTTTTGTGCGGGGAAATAAGAAAGCTTATGGGTGTCAGTAAAATAGAAATTCTGTTGAAAACGGGGGTCGCTGGCAGATATTAGAGTAGAAAGTTCCTGATAGTCTTTTATTTCAACAGCAGGTGGGAATACGCTTCTCAGCTTTTCTGGTGAATTGTAGTCAAAATCAAGAACTGCTACTTTATAGTTTAGACTGTTTAAGTAGACAGAAAAATTCGAGACAATTGTTGACTTGCCCGAACCTGCTCTAATAGAGCTGAAAAAATATATGGGTGTTAAATTAGTAAAGCCCCGCTGCATACCTGATTATGGTATCATATTTGATTTGCAGAGGCAAGAGGTAGAAGTGGGATAAAATAAGGAGTCAGCAAAGATAACTGATTTTTTTGATTCTTTTAACCCTCTTTTGTATAACCGCCAAAGATGACGGTATGCAAGCGAGCAACAGTATATCAGTGAGTCGTAAAGAGGGATTAGTGTGGGGTTTTAAATAATATCCCCTTATAAAACTATTTCCATGCCTTCTCTTGCAAAAACTATGCTCGGCAACATACCTTTTGCTTTCTTTTCCATTGAATCAAGCATTTTATCGTTATGCAAAGGTTCATGATGGGTTATTACAAGGCGTTTTGCGTGGGCTTTTATTGCTGCCTTAATTCCTTCTTCGGCAGTAGAATGACCAAAGCCTTTTTTGGCTGGCATGCAGATATTGAATTTACTCGGTTCGTATTCTTCCGGAGTATATTGACCGTCATAAATAAATAGGTCTGAATTGTCTGCAAGAGCCAGAATATTGGGATCAGATTCACCATTTTCTGGATGTTCGCAGTCTGTGGCTATTGTTAAAACTTTACCGTTGTCTTCGATTCTGAAACCCAAACAGCCGTTCGGATGATTAAGTGGAAGAGTGATTATTTTGGTTTTACCTATTTTTATAGGTTTGCCAGTAAGGTAAGTAAAAGAAATAGTAGCTGAAAGATCGCTTAAGCTTACTGGGAAATAACAGTCAGACATCTGACCACAGAGAGAATCTTCTATTGAGCGGCTTGATTCAGCAGCACCGTATATATGGAGCCTGTTGGCTGAACTTTTAACTACCTTGCCGTCTTTGTTGCGTTTACCTATAAAAATTGGTGCAAAGAAAGGGAAACCCTGGATGTGATCCCAATGAGAATGAGTAAAAAAGATATGAGCAACGCCTTTGCCTTGCCCAAAGTCTTCTTTCATCAACTGCTGACCTAGTACTCTTATGCCTGTGCCGGCGTCAATAATAATCAAATTGCCTTCAGTTGTTAAAACTTCAAGGCAAGTGGTGTTTCCACCATATTTTATTGTTTCTTTGCCTGGTACAGATATTGAACCTCGTACTCCCTAAAATCTTACAATCACTTACGGATTACACCTTTCACTTTACAACTTTAAAACTTGTTCGATACCATTGAATCTACGACACGTTCCAAATCTTCTGTGTTATAGAACTCAATTTCAATACGCCCTTTAGACTTGCCCTGACGTATGCGGACTTTTGCACCCCAAAGCTCTTGAAGAGTATCTTCTAAAGCTCTGATATGCAAGTCTGAGGTTCCTGAAGCTTTTAACTTCTTTTTAAAAGTAACTTTTTCTTCTGCCTTGCTTTGACCAATCTGCTTTTCAGTTTCGTAAACAGAAAGCTGTTCACTAATTATTTTTTTAGCCCAAAACCTGACGGTTTCGTTATCCTTCAGACCTGCAAGCATTTTTGCATGACCGGCAGATATTCTTCCATCAGCAACCATCAGTTGAACTTCCGGCGGAAGCTGAAGAAGTCTTAATCGATTAGTAAGAGCTGATCTGCTTTTTCCAACTTTTTCAGCAAGCTGATCATGAGTTAGGCCATAGTTAAGAATTATGTCTCTAAGAGTTCTGGCTTCTTCAACAGGATTAAGATCTTGTCTCTGAATGTTTTCTATTAAGGCAGCAAGCATTGTTTTTTCTTCGCTTAAGCGTCGAACAACAGCGGGAATGCTCTTCATTCCAGCTAACTTACTGGCTCTATAGCGTCTTTCGCCAGAAACTATCTGGTAATTGTTTCCAATTTGTCTTACCAAAATCGGCTGCAATACACCATTTTCACGAATAGACTGAGCTAATTCTTCCAAGGTACTTTTATCAAACAACTTACGCGGCTGGTTTTTATTCGGGAAAACTCTATCAATAGGCAACATCTTAAAGTCTATTTGGGTTTCCTGACTATTACCAACTTTGTTTTCAGTTTCTATATCGGCCGAATTTGAAAGACAATTTAGATTATTCATACTATTTTTTATTCCAGATTTTTAAAGTTACACTTAGAATAATGCAAAAGCTTTATGACAACTCTTTTCAGGAGTTTATTTCTGTTTATTAAGATTTACAATTTCTAACTATACCTTACACAAATAAATATGTTATCATCAAATAGGATTAATGACAATTATTTTTAATAATAAAGAATAGGAATTTATATGAATAATAAAGTGCTTGTTTCTTTGGGTATTAGTCTATTTCTTTTCGGATGCTCTCATAATCTTTATGCACAGTCTATTAGAGGAACATCTGAATATCAGTCAGCAATGCAGGCCCTAACAGAATGTAGATATCAGGATGCTTATGATATTTTGTCTCCTTTGACCCAGGATTCAAAAATGCGAGGTCAGGCTATGGTTGAAATGGGCAGAATCAGATTGAAACAGGCAGATGATGAAATGGGATTCGCGCTTTCCCATTATAATGAAGCCGCAGAATACATGAGTGGTGGAATTTCAGACAAAGGTGTTAGTGGTTCTGAAACTCCTAAAGCAATGTATGATTTGGCCATGATTTATAATGATAAATTAAAAAATTATGTTCAAGCTCATAATCTGTTTTCTCAAATAATTGAAGAATATCCGACTTATATGGCTATAGATAAGGTTTATTATAATCTTGCAGCCTGTGAGGAAGCTATGGGAATGACAGAACAAGCGGCTGCTCATTATCAGAAAATAGTCAGCGATTATGCATACAGCACTTATTTTGCTTCTGCTCAGGAAAAGATGAAAAGTATTTCAAAAGGAAC
>JAFXRA010000222.1 GCA_017526725.1 Candidatus Rifleibacteriota bacterium | reverse complement strand
CCTATTGAAAATGCTGAAGTTACAGCTTATGAATTCGATTATGATAAAAGGAAACTAACTGCTGTTTATACTGCCAAATCTAATAAATCAGGCATAATAGAGTGTAATCTGGAAAATCCGCGTCTAATGCTTTTTTGTAAATACAAAGAAGATATGATGTTCACTGAGGTAAACTGGTATAATAAAAACCGGGATAACAACAGAGATGATTCAAAAGTATATTTCTTTACCGACAGAGCCATTTACAGACCAGGCCAGACTATTTATTTCAAAGCAATAGCGGTAAAATATGACCAGGAAAGAAATGAATACTCTGTAATCAAAAACAAAAAAATCACAGTAGAATTAGCAGATCCGAACAGATATACAGCAAACTCAATTCAATTAGTTACAAATGAATTCGGTTCATGTACCGGAACATTTATAGCTCCAACAGACAGACTTACAGGTGCTTATACTTTAAAGTGCCCAACAATATGGAGCACCTCAAGATTAAAGATTGAAGAATACAAAAGGCCCAAATTTAAAGTCAGTATAGATGCCCCCAAAGAAGGTTATCAGCTTGGACAGACTGTCAAATTAAAAGGCCGTGCCATTGCTTTTACTGGTGCTGCAATAGATAATGCTGAAGTAAAATACAGGGTAAGAAGAATGGTTTCTTTCCCATTTTGGTGCTGGTGGGTTCATACCAGTGATACTTCACAGGAAATAGCTCAGGGTACAATAAAAACAGATGTAAATGGCGAATTTGAAATCAGTTTTGAAGCAAAACCAGATCGTTCTGTTGATAAAGCAAATGAACCTGTTTTTAATTTCTCTATCACTGCTGATATAACAGATAATACTGGAGAAACCAGAAGCGGAGAACAAACCGTAAAATTAGGCTATACCGCAATGGCTTTGTCTATTGATTCTAGAATTTGGTATGATGCAGATAAAGACATTGAATTATCAATAAACAGTTTAACACATGATGGAGAACCAATAAAAGCCGAAGGCAAAGTCAGAATATATGAACTGATTCAACCTGATATTCCAGAACGAATTCCTTATGGAAAATACTATAATCCATATGATATGACATTTATAAGGGATTTGAAAGAAGGTAAAATAGTATTTGAAGAAAGTTTTGCGACAAACGAATCAGGTTCTTATTCTAAGAAAATCAAACTTCCAGAAGGTTTATACAGAATAAAAACAGACAGTGAAGACAAATACGGAATGGCTGTAAAAGCAGAAGAAAATATTATTGCCATATCTTATTCTTCTGACAAAATGTCATTAAAAATTCCTTTCTTCGTAACAGAAATTTCTACCAAACTCAAACCAGGTGATATGTTTAAAGGATTCTGGGCAACTGGATATGATCAGGGGCCAGCTTACGTAGAAATTTACCATAAAAATAAAGTGCTGAAATCCTTCTGGACAGATTCAAGCAAAAACAAAGAATTTATAACATTCCCTGTTACAGAAGATATGCGCGGCGGTTTCTTCGTAAAAGTTTTTCAGGTAAAAGAAAATCGTTATTATGGAATTGATAAACCTATAAATGTTAACTGGACAAATAAGAGCCTTAATCTCAAACTGGTTCATTTTACTTCAAAAATGGAACCCGGCTCCAAAGAAAGCTGGAAAGTTGAAGTTTCTGGTGAAGACGCCGAGATGAAAAGCATCGAAATGCTGGCTTCAATGTATGATGCAAGTTTAGACGCTTTCACTGGTCATAACTGGCCAAGTTTCAATGTATTCTATTATGATGACAATAAGGTTTATAATTCATTTTCAAATAACATAAGAAGCCTTTATGCTTGGAAAACTGAGTTTGACCGCAAATATAAATCTGTTGATGACGAAAGTTTCCCCTCTTTCCCAAGTATCGTAACAACAGATTTCTATGAATATGGCTATGAAAATGTGTATGATGAGTGTGTAGAAGAAAGAGTGATGGCCGCAGATCCAATGGTTAACTCTGTTGCAATAGCTACGCACAGAAATGGTAGAGTAGCTGCTAAAGACAGTTATAAAGATTCTGTAAATGAAGATTCAGAAATAGTTAATTCTTCAGAAAGCATAGTTCAATCAAAAGGTATAGCAAAAGATAGTGCACAAGAAGAAAGCACTACTTCTAAGGAAATTGATTTGTCTAACGTAAAAGCCAGAGCAAATCTTAACGAAACAGCATTCTTCCTGCCTAATTTAACAGTTAATAATGATGGCATTGTTACAATAGATTTTGAAATGCCAGAAGCTCTTACAACTTGGAAATTTATGGGCTTTGCTCATGGAACTAAGCTTCAGTCAGGTTTAATAACCGAAGAAGTTATAACCCAGAAAGAATTGATGATTCAGCCTAATGCTCCAAGATTTTTAAGAGAAGGGGATAAGATTGCATTTACAGTAAAGGTTACAAACCTAAGCGATAAAGAACAGACAGGTTCTGTAGCTCTTGAATTGTTTGATGCTATCACTGACGAAAGCAGAAACGCAGAATTCAAGAACGACGGAAACAAAAAGAATTTCACCGTTCCCGCTAAGCAATCAAAAGGATTCAGCTGGGTATTGGATGTTCCCTATAAACCCGGATTTGTAAAATACAAAGCTGTTGGTGCTACAAATACAAATTCTGACGGTGAAGAAGGCCTGCTGCCAATTCTATCTTCAAGAATACTGGTTACAGAATCAGTTCCGCTTCCAATAAGAGGACCTGAAACTAAAAGCTTTAATTTTGAAAAACTACAAAAGTCTGGCGAATCAAAGACTCTTGAACACAAAGGCCTGACTGTCGAAATGACATCTAACCCTGCCTGGTATGCAATTCAAGCACTCCCCTACCTCATCGAATTCCCGCACGAATGCTCTGAACAGACATTCAATAGAATTTATGCGAATAAGCTTGCTCAGCATATTGCCAAGTCTGACCCAAAGATTAGAAAAGTATTCGATATATGGGCAAAAGACGAGCTATACAATAAGGGTACGGCTCTAATGTCTAATCTTGAAAAGAATGAACAGCTTAAATCAGTAACCTTGCAGGAAACCCCATGGGTTCTTGATGCCAAGAATGAAAATGAACAAAAGCACCATATAGGTGTTTTGTTTGAAGAAGCCAGACTAGCTCGTGAAATTGAAGCAGCAACCAAGAAACTGAACAACATGCAGTTAGGCGATGGCTCTTTCCCATGGTTCCCAGGCGGTCAAGGAAATATATTCATTACAATGTACATCATGACCGGTTACGGTCGTTTAAGAAATCTCGGTGTTGAAATCGACCTTGTTACAGCTTTGCGCTGCACTGACTTCTTAGATGCAGAAATAGCCAAACGTTACGAAAAAATCATTCTGAACGATAAAGAGTATAAACAGCATAATTACATGGATTCTACCATTGCTTTCTATCTCTATGGCCGTTCATTCTTCATAAAAGACAGACCTATACCATCAGAAAGCAAAGCAGCTGTAAATTTCTTTATTGAACAGTCTAAGAAAAACTGGGTTAAAGTAGGCTACAGAATGAGTCAGGCTCATATTGCTCTTGGTCTGAAAAGATTTGGCGACAAAAAGACTCCGTTAGATATTGTGAAGAGCATAAAGGAAAGAAGCGTAACAGACGAAGAAATGGGCCGTTTCTGGCGTGAAAACGAAATAGGTTATTCATGGAACAGAGCCGATATCGAAACTCAGGCCATGATGATTGAAGTATTCTCAGAAATCACCAAAGACGAAAAAGCCGTTGAAGAATGCAAAGTCTGGTTGCTCAAACAAAAACAGACTCAGTGCTGGAAAACAACAAAATCTACTGCAGACGCGATTTATGCTCTGATTCTTAGAGGCTGTGACCTGCTGGCTTCAGATAAAATAGTAAAGGTTTATTTAGACAATCAGGAAGTTAAACCTGAAAAGATTGAAGCTGGCACAGGCTACTACCAGAAAATCTATTCTGCTGCTGAAGTTAAGCCTCAGATGGGTAATATTCAGGTAAAGAAGGAAGATAAAGGCGTTGCCTGGGGTGCCGTTCACTGGCAGTATATCGAAGATATGTCCAAGGTAACACCTTTCGAAAACAATCTTAAGCTGAAAAAATCACTCTATATCAAGACCAACACCGAAAAAGGTCCTGTAATTACTCCGGTAAAAGACGGAAAAGTAAGAGTCGGCGATTTGGTTGTAGTTCGCATAGAATTGCGCACTGACCGAGACTTAGAGTTTGTACACATGAAAGACCAGCGCGGCAGCGGTATGGAACCAGTTAATGTTCTTTCAAGATACAAATGGCAGGATGGCCTCGGCTATTATGAAGCTACCAAAGACTCTGCTTCACACTTCTATATCGATTATCTGCCTAAGGGTACATACGTATTTGAATACGATCTGCGTGTACAGCTTGCTGGTCAGTATCAGACAGGCATTGCAGAAATCATGTGCATGTATGCCCCAGAATTTAATTCACATTCTGAGTCATTCATGCTCGATGTAGCTCCACAAGAGTAAGTTCTTCTTTCTCGATGCTCCCCCAGTTTAGCTGGGGGAGCTGGATTTGGCGAAGCAAAGCGGGGGCAGATCTTCTTTTTTCCCGATGCGCCCCCAAAATTTTGAAAAAATTATTGGGGGAGCTGTCAGCTTGCTGACTGAGGGGGGAGCAAAGCGAAGCTTTGCGTAATTCTAAGTATCAACGCAATGCTAAGGCATTGCTCCCCCTTACGACTCGCTTGCCATCCTGGCGCTCGCATGCACTCCCAACCTCCTGTTGGTCGTCAGTCTCGCTAAAGCTCGCCAGCTTCCCCACTATCGTGGGGCAGCATCTACTATTTCCACGGGCAGTGTCAGCTGCCGTCTCACAAGTTGCTCTGCCGCTCTCAATACAATTAATAATTATCCCCTTTCTTAAAGGGGAAAGGCTGCTAACGCAGCCTAGGGGATTTTCGAAAACTTTGCCAAGCATTACAAAGTTGAGTCCGAAGACTTGTAGTGGAATCTAAAACAATTCCCTCCTCCCTACGCCCTATGCCCTATACCCTATACCCTATGCCCTTGCCAAGCTCCGCTTGCCTCTATTGCTCTTATCTTGCTTACGACTTAAAGCTTAAATAATATTCTTAAACTTTTTTCGAATTTCATAGTATAATAGTTATAATAACAAGGGGGAGTTTTATGAAAAAATCCTTTTTAT
>JAFXRA010000221.1 GCA_017526725.1 Candidatus Rifleibacteriota bacterium | reverse complement strand
GTCTGTGTATCTGTTCTAAGCATATTAGCTCTGACTTCTTCATCAAGATTTTCAGAACCACCAACGTTAGAAACAAGATTGATGTATTTGTTGTAAGCTTCGATGTATTCTGCATGAGCACGAGTAAGTTCATCTGATGAGCTAGAAGAAGCATCAACAGCTGGAACTTCGGCTGAAGCGGAGACACCAGAACTTTGAGCTGGTACAACTTGATTGGAAACTGGAATTTCTACTGTCGTAGGAGTTACTTCGTTAGCTATAACATTTCCACTTTCTGATGAACCTTTAACACTTATAGTAGGAATGTCATTGCTGTTAGATACAGATTGTTTCTGGCGCTTATAATGCTTATAAATTAAATAACCAGCAACTGCTGCACCAACAATACAAAGTGCGGGAACGAACAGAGGACTACCAATTATTCCACCAACGAAACCAGCGATACCAGAGAATACGCTGCCTATAGCACCACCAATGGCACCAAGGACGCCAGTTACAAAACCACCAGCTGCACAAACGCCACCCCAAATAGATGTGCCGATTGCTGCTAGGCCAGTTCCTGCTGCGGCTACTGCTGTAGTTGCACCACCAGCCAATGCTCCGATATTACCAGAAGCAAAACCAATTGCTTTTGCTAGGTATGGAGCGGCCAATATTGTGCCACCAACTGCTGCAACACCTGCAAGGGCGGTTTTAACCGGGTTGTTTTTGACAGCGTCTTTGATCTTCGTGAACAGACCTGCGTTAGCAGCTGAACCGAAGGAAGTCATGAACATTACAACTATAAGAGCTGTAGCCATGAACCTCATAAGACTGTGTTTCAACCTCATACGGTTTCCTCCTTTGAGTGTGGAACGAGAACATAAATAAAACGAGAACGTAAAACTAGAACATGGGTAGGTAAATACAAATCGATACCGGGTAAAGTATCGGATTTTATAAAAGAAACTCCGCTTCGGGTAAAAGCGGAGTCTCAGTTCCTAAATTAATAACAACAAATATTTCATTGGATACTTGGTGTTGTAATTTCAATTGACTCCGACTTATACTTTTATCAAAGATCTTATTATCTTATCTTGATTAAATTATACGTACGGAAAGCCAATTCGTCAAGGTACACTTTAATTATTTTGTGATACCCATCTTAAGGCTGAGTTTCATGCGAGTGGTTATCTTTTCTTTCTGGCCGTTGCCAAGATCCTGTTCCATAACCATAAGCATATTTGAAACTACTTCATTCTGCATCATGATGCCTTTTTTGTAAGCAAACCAGATTTTACCATTAGCTTTAACATCAAGATTGATGCTGCCAGTGTTGTTCTTTGAAGTGCTTACTTCTGATTTTAATCTTACGCAGTCTTCGCCGCCAACTTTTTCAAAACCTTCTACAGTGTAAACGGTTTCCATTGGAATAGGAAGCTGTGGATTTGGTTCAATCTTGGTTGTCCAAGTGTCGCCAACACCAACTGGATTAGATGGGAACTTAATCTGCATCTGATTATTGTTCATGCCACCCTGATCCATACCAGACTGAGAAAGAATAGTACCATCTTTGGCCATTTTAACAGTAATCAATTCGCCAACATTTGGTAATGTGGTTGGAGTACCGTTAACAGTAATTCTGCCTTCAAGAATAGCAGTTTCCATATCGATGTTGCCATCTTTGTCTTTTCCAGTAACTTTCTGCTGGATAGTCATAGCAGTTTCAAGATTGGTCTGCTGATTTTTTCCGTATGCGGTAACAATAGTGTTGCCCTTGATGTTCATCTTGTATTTAGTTGTAGTACCAGCATCTGGGCTGTACTGAAGAAGAACCTTGTTCTGGGCATTAGCTGTGAATGCTACAGATACGAGAAGCAATACTGCGAGGAAAACAGATAAACGTTTCATTAAAAAAGTCTCCTTTCACCTGTCCATAAGGGAACTTTAAGTCATGTACCCTTACGGATACAAATTAAAGACTCTATGATAATAGATATCACATGGACTCTATACTGTCAAGGTTATACTATATTGATTTTTTATAACATTTCAAGTATTTTGTAAATATAATTTATAAAAAAATGTTAAAATCATTAAGAAAACTTAATTATAGAGTGGTTTTTTAATGCGTCCAGAAAGTATAGAACAAAATTATTTTGAAGAAGCTTACTATGAAAAAAGAGTTTGGATTGCTTCGGCCAGACTTACCAATGCATTAATGATGTTTTCCAAGCCTTTTATAGGTGAAGATGATGAAATGGGACGAAATGCCGTTAACGACCTTCTAGTTACCCTTTCTGAGTCTGAAATAGTACCTAAATATATTGTTTTTTGGAATAACGCAGTAAAACTTTGCGTCGAAGACAGCAAACTTCTACCAGCTATAAACAGATTGGAAAAATATGGAGTCAGAGTTCTAGTTGCTGGTCATGCATTAGATAAGCTTAATTTAAAGAGTTCTTTAAGAGTTGGAAAGCTTGCTAATAATTTTGATTTAATAGAAGCTATAAATCAGGTACAAAAAGTAATTAATTTCTAGTACATTGTAAGATCTGCTGGAAGCCTTTTGAATCCCGAAAAGTAAGCTGATGAAAAGCAGAATATGAAAAAATATTTTAAAAATTAAATATTTTTTTGTTGACACTAAAAAACTATTATGCTAACATAGCAACATCATCGAGGGCTGTTAGCTCAGTTGGAAGAGCTCCTGGTTTACACCCAGGTGGTCGGCGGTTCGAACCCGTCACAGCCCACCCAAAGTTGGATCGGTAGTTCAGTCGGTTCAGAACGCCGGCCTGTCACGCCGGAGGTCGCGGGTTCGAGCCCCGTCCGATCCGCTTTTTTTATCCAACAAACGGCCAGGTAGCTCAGTCGGTAGAGCAACGGACTGAAAATCCGTGTGTCGACAGTTCGATTCTGTCCCTGGCCATTTTCTATGTTTGGCGACATGGCCAAGTGGTAAGGCAAAGCTCTGCAAAAGCTTCATTCAACGGTTCGAATCCGTTTGTCGCCTTTCAGTAAAAGAGACTATAAATCAATAGTCTTTTTTATTTTGGATCGGTAGTTCAGTCGGTTCAGAACGCCGGCCTGTCACGCCGGAGGTCGCGGGTTCGAGCCCCGTCCGATCCGAATCAAAATGAGAGCCCACCAAGCTTAACAGCTGGTGGGTTTTTTCATGAAATTTTATTTCGAGGAATAATAAATGGAAAATGTTGTAGCAACAGCATCAGCAGCAGTTTCATCCACAGCTGGTGTTTATGGAATATTGGGACTTAGTCTGACAGCCGGCCAACTATATGAAATATTAAGTTTGATAGCTTCTATTTTAACAGCTGTTTCTCTAACTGTGAAATCTTTATATAAGATGAGATGGCTGAATTTATTCGGCTGTATTGGTTTTACTATTTACGGTATTCTGATACAGGCCTGGCCTTTGGCTATAGTTAATGGATATATTGCTATTATAGATGCACTTGGAATTATTAAGCTTAAAAATAGTGATAAATCAACTTTCTATTTTGGGGAACTTGGCGATATTGGCGAAAAATACTTTGAACAGTTTTACCAGTTTTACGAAGATGATATTCGAAGTTTTTTCCCGGATGTTAGCTACAGTGATTTAGAAATAGCAAAGACTTACGTTTTATTCAGAGATATGATTCCTGTAGGTATATTCTCTATAAAACAGCAGGAAAAGACAGCTCAGGTTTTGATGGATTATGTTGTTCCCAGATATAGAGACGGACAATTTGGCTTTACTATGTATGTAAAGAAGGTATATGTATTCAGAGATTTAGGTATTACGAAATTCGAAGCCTTTACAAGAGTTCAGGCCCATGCTGATTATCTGAAGAAAATGGGCTTCACAGTAGTTAAAGATGAAGATTCTGAAGAAAAGAGAATCCATCTTGTTAAGAAGCTGAACGAATAAGCTCGACAGAGGCGTGTAATTTGTAGTCTACCCATTGTCATAAACGTATAGCTTTCAGGGCTGAAGCCCATACGCTATACTTTTTATGACAAATGTGTAGCCTATATTAAGTTTGTTCAGTCTACCCATTGTCATAAACGTATAGCTTTCAGGGCTAAAGCCCATACGCTATACTTTTTATGACAAATGTGTAGACTTCTATCATCTCTTGGCTCTAAAAAATCCCCTTTCTTAAAGGGGAAAGATTGCGTAAGCAATCTAGGGGATTTTTGAGAACTTTGTTAAGCAGTACAAAAGTTAAGTCCTAAGATCTAAAACAATCCCCTAAACTCTATGCTCTAAGCTCTGAACTCTAAGTTGAGGTCTCGCGTCTACTGTCCGCTCACTCACCGATCACTCACCGCTCACTTACCACCAACCACCAATCATGCCAAGCGTGATTTTATTCTTCCTGAAGTTCATCAAGATTGAATACGTCGCTGTCGTATTTCATCATAGGCATAGTTTCTTCGTCATCT
>JAFXRA010000220.1 GCA_017526725.1 Candidatus Rifleibacteriota bacterium | reverse complement strand
TTTATGGCATATGTTCATATTGCTCATAACTGCAAAGTTGGTAATAATAACATTATGTCTAACAATGTGTCTTTTGCAGGTCATGCTCAGGTAGGTGACAGAGCTGTACTTGGCGGCTTCTCAGCTTTCCATCAGTTTACTCATGTTGGTGATATGTGCATGGTTGGCGGTATGTCAAAGGTTACCAAAGACGTTCCACCATTCACTAAAATAGATGGAAATCCGGTTTATGTAATTGGATTGAATGCTGTCGGCTTAAGGAGAAATAACGTTCCCCGTGAGTCAATTATTAATCTTAAGAATCTTTATAAAGTATTCTTCCGCTCTGATATGAATGTTTCTCAGGTTCTTGAAAGATGGAATGAATTAGTTGCGGCAGATGACCCCTATGTTCAGAAATTTTATGAGTTTATTAAGAATTCTAACCGCCGTGTCTGTAAGAAGGTTAGGGTAGGGGTAACCTCAGCCTCAAGCGAAGAATAAAGTAAAAAAACTGCTTCAGAAAAGAAGCAGTTTTTTTTTTGAAAATATATCCTTTTTCAGATGCTGTTCTCCCACCACCTCCCACCAATCACCTATCACTTATCCCTAAACAACTTTATAGAATTGTGCTATCATAGTTATATGATTAGCTTCAAAGATTTTCTAAATCATTTTCTATCAATATTTTTCCCTTATAGATGCCATGTTTGCAAGAATAGTTGTGATTTTGGGGTAGTTCTTTGTGATGAGTGCAAAGAAAAATTAAGAAAAGCTGTTCATAAACCTGAGTTGGTTCAAGATACAATTGGTAATTTCAATATTTATACAATGAGCAGCTACGATGATTTTACCTCTGATATAGTCAAGATAATTAAATACAGACCATCTAAAAGATTGGCTTGTACATTGGGAGAAATCTGTTCAGAAAAAGCTGATTTGAAAAGCTTTTTTAAAAAAGATGATGTTATAATTCCTGTTCCTATGCATGAAAAGAGATTAGAAGAGAGGGGATTCAACCAAGCTTGGGTTTTGGCTGAGATCTATGCAGAAAGGGTGGGGTGTTATTTTAGCCCCGTCCTTATAAGAAGCAGATATACAAAACCCCAGGCAAGCTGTGATGAATCTGAAAGAAATACAAATCTTGATAATGCCTTTGCCTTAAATTCTGATTTAATAAAATCTGCTTTTAAAGGTAAACGTCTTGTGGTTATAGATGATGTTGCAACTACTGGTACAACCCTGCTAAAGTCTGTAGAACCATTAAGAGAGTTAGAAGCCAAAGAAATTATAGCCCTAGTTGTTTCTCACTCATATAAAAAATATAGAGCAACAGAGCAACAGAGCAATAGAGCAATAGAGCAGAAGAGCTGAGAATCTAAGCTACAGATTGTCATAATAAGTATAGCGTATGGTCGTTAGACCTGAAAGCTATACGTTTATGACAAGATGTAGCGATAGGCAAGAAGTTAGAGCGATAGAACGATAGAGCAACAGAGCAATAGAGAATTATGGGTGAGGAATTGAAAATGAGACAATAAACTAAAACAATCAATAATAAACAACAATAAATATTAGGCTATTGACTTTAAAATAATTTAATTGATAAAATATAATTAAGCTAAAAGAACTTACCTTATCGTCCGATAAGCATTGTGGAGGCGTCCTCCGCTAATGTAGACTAAATAATAGGGGGAAGACGTTCAAGGGAGTCAGGAGGAACCATGAAGGTTTCTAATGGAATTAATGTAACTCGTATCTATCAGGAACAGCTCAAAAAAGCTCAGAACAAGACTACTGGCGACAGTTTCAGCAAAATGCTGGGCAATGTCACTAATGAGTCTTCTAATATTAGTAATGCACCTGCTTTAAAGCATGCTGCAAAAGCTAATTTGAATATTGCTATCAGCAATGCTCAAGCCGAAAGAGTTGATCCGGTAGAAGTGTTTGAATTTGCTGCCGGTGCAGTAGCTAATTCTCCAGAAGTCAGAGAAGAAAAAGTTGCTCGTATCAAAGCTTTGTTTGATGCAGGTCAATACAATGTCTCTGCTGAAGCAGTGGCTGAAAAGCTATGGGCTTCTGGTGTCATGACAGCTTCCTGGGAAGGCTGACTACAAGGTAAGCATATTTGAATCAGAATGCTGTTGAATTAAAAAACATTTTAGCTCAAGAGCTGAATGTTTATCAGGAACTTCTTAAGCTCGCGAAGGATAAAACCAAGCTTTTGGTCGATCGTAAACTGACAGAGCTTCAGGCCTCCGTAGAGCAAGAGGAGAATCTTGTTCAACAGTTGGTTGAGCTTGAACCATTAAGACAAGAACAGGTAATGGCTATAACAGGTGAGCCTGTTGTTAAATTAGAAGTTCTTATTGATAAGCTTTCTGATGAAAGCATTAAGACCGAATTGATTGATATTGGTTCAAAGCTTCGAGAAATAGTTGAAGAGCTCAAAGTCATCAACGATGGAAATCAGCGACTTGCTCAAGTGGGGTTGGAAGTAGCTCAGCATACGATTAAGATTATGACTAGAGCGCCTAAACCTGTTACTTATGGACCAGGCGGTTCTAAGTCTAATAATCAAATGAGAGGTCGTTCGCTGTTCGATCATAAGGCTTGAGTTTATCAGCTATTTATTTATTAACGCGTAATGGAATGCGGCACATTGAGGTTGTGCCGCATTTTATTTTTTAGTTTGTTATAGGTAATCATGTTTTAAATTTTTTTTTCTATTTAAATTTTACTCTATTGACACACATGCAACCCATCAATAGAATCAAAGATAAGAGTGTGCAATATAGGAGATTAATAAATGGGTTTATTTTGGTCGAGGAGATTCTTTTGCTTTTTTTACTCTTTGTTGTTTTGTTATCATTAACAGCCTGCAATAATTCAACTATTAATTCCATCTTAGAGCAGGATTCCCAGACTGGTTTTGTGCCTTCAGCCAGACCAGGTGCTCCTTTAACAGATGAAGAAGCAGCCAAGCTGTTGATTCAGCCTCGATAGAAATGAGCTCGATAAAAGGAACTCGCTCTTTTAAGGCTATAGGTTTCAACAATGGAACAGAAATCGGTCCTGTTAACGTCAACTGGTCTTTAATCGGTGGTGACGTTGCTTCTGGTTCTATAAGAGAGGGTATTCTAAAAGAACTAAATGTAAATGTAGGCAAAATAGGAGTTTTTACAACGGCAGAAGGAGCAAAATCAACAGTAGAAAATGCCGAACAGGTGGATTTTGTTTCCTACCTCTCTTCTACTCCTACTGGTAATATCAAGATTAATGCAACTTATGGTAGTATAGTGCCAGTTGAGGTTTCTATAAGACTTAAACAGCCTAAGATTTCTATTAAAATTAATAAACTTGAGACTGTCCCAAATAATAGTCCATTGGTTGAAGAATGGAAAAGGGTTGCTGTAGAAACATGGACAAAAGAAGATTTAATAGTTGTAAATTTTGTTAACTCTACGCCAGATATAATATTTAATAAAATATTTGATAATTCTGAATTATTGCTTTTAACCAATGAGCCTAATCTTCTTAAAACATTTAAAAGAGAAAACCTAGATTTAAATATAATTATGGTTTTTGATTATTTATTAAACAGTATCTTTGGGGGACAAATAGCCTATACTCGCCAATTAGAAAGTTTTTTAAGTCAAAAGCGTAGTGATTTCAAAACAATTCTAGTTTCTATAACTAATGAGTTAGTAAGTTTTGATAAATTACCTGTTCCTGTAAGTGGAATAGAAATAATGCCCTATGATTTTGCTAGGGGTTGGACTTCTAGCTCTAGGCTCACTTATAAACGGATTAGTCCGCTTACACCTATAGATGACGCTACAGAAGCAGGAATTTCTTTAAAAAATATAACCAATTATAACGCTTCTGATACATTCTCACTAGCTCATGAAATAGGTCACCTTCTTATCAGAAGTGCAAATGACCATATTCGCGATGATAATGGCGAATGGAAAGAAAAAACTTAATGAATAAATATCCTAATAGCAACTTATTAGAATCTATCCAATGGATACGTGCTTTAGGTTTGAACGGAAATATACCATACTTTCTTGAGGAGGAATGATAAATGAAATTTTTAAAATGTTTGATATTAATTATTATTATTGTTGTTTATATATATGAAGGAACTTGTCACGCTATAACGCAGGATAAATTAATAGGCTGCTTATGTGGCATTCATTCTATAGATACTGCAAATTATTCAAGACAATTAGGGATGGAAAACATAGAAATGTTGCCAAATATACTTCTTATACCATCTGGTCATCCTTTGGCCAGGCATAATGCAATGTCTATTTTGAATACAGCAAGGTATGTAAAGGCATTTCCAAATGAAAGATTTTTATCTATAATGTTAAATCAGATTAAAAATATTAGATTATATACAAGTGAAGATGAAATTGAATTTGAACTAAACTACATAGATTCATTAATTTCCTTTATGAGCTATATCCCATGGCAAGGTGCAACTTGTTCATTAGACGAAAACTATAGCAATGCAGACTTAATAATAACGCAAATGAAAGAACATGATTTGATTAAGAACAACGGAATAAAAAACAGTTTGGCAAAGAAATATGAAAATTCTTTAAAAAGTCTGAAAAAAGGCAATAAAACACCAGCTATTAACATATTGGAAGCAGCGAAAAACGAAATCAACGCCCAGTCAGGCAAAAGTATCGACACCACTGCCGCAAGTATTCTTGTCAGATACACCGACAACCTTATTGCTCATATAAACTCAACTAACCAATATTAATCTACGTTAGAATAGCAGCCTCTGAATTTCATCAGAGGCTGTTTTTCTTTTTTAGTTCGCTACGTAAGCAATCATTGTTTTGGAGTATATTATTCTTGTTTTATAATATTTAGATAAAAAAATAAATAAAGTACTAAACTCCTGAATCTTACCAGCCGATAAAGAATATAGGGAAAAATAGAATACCCTGAAAAGGTATACCTCTTCAGAGGCTGTCTAAAAACTCGAAATTTGCTCAATAATTAGTGTTTATTTTTTCCTAGTCTACACATTGTCATAAACGTAATTCTTTCAGAGCTAAAGCCCATACGAATTACTTTTTATGACAAATGTGTAGACAATTACAATAAACCAATTTCGGGGTAAAAAGCTAGTTTTAAGACAGTCTATTCAGAGTGGTAGGTGATAGGTAGTGTGATTGTTCTAAAGCCTCTCCTTGAGGAGAGGTGGCACGAAGTGCCGGAGTGGTGACCGAATTAGAGCAAACCTTGTTTAGCGATAGCGTATAAATAAAGCCAAAGAACAAGAGTTTACTTTAATTACTTCACCCTTCAGTCAGACATTCGTCTGACAGCTCCCCTCAAGTGGAGCCTTTAGAATCTCTTATCTCTTATCTCTAAAAAAATAAGGAGGCTGGCAATGGCTAATTCATTTTCTGGTTTGAATATAGCTAAAAGCGGAATCTTTGCCCAAAGAGCCGCTATGGAAGTGACCAGTAACAACATTGCAAACGCCAATACAGAAGGCTATACAAGACAAAGAGCCGTAATGTCTTCCAACAAGGCTTATTTGATTCATGGTATGCATACCTCAACAGTAAGCCCTGCAGTAGGTAACGGTGTTAGTGTAAATTCTGTCGAAGCAATGCGTGATGTTTACATGAACGCAAAGATTGTTAACGAAACTTCCACAAATTCTTTCAATGATACATCAAACACTTTGTTGAAACAGGTAGAAAGCATTATTAACGAACCTGGCAAAGTAAGTATAGCTGATGAATTAGACCAGTATTGGGCTGCCTGGCAGGATTTGGCTAACGACCCTTCTGATACAGCCTTAAGAAGAAATCTTATCGAAGAATCTAACAGCTTGATTAGTATTTTTAAAGAAGTAGACAGCCAGCTTAGACTTTTACAGGGCAAGAATTTTAAGACTTCACAGGGCAGTATTGAAAACCAGATTCAAGACTGCGTTAAGGAAATTAATACCTTAGGTCAGTATATTGCTGATTTAAACAGAGAAATTGCACGTTCTGAAGTTGCTGGGGAAACAGCAAACGAACTTCGCGATAAACGCCAGGTTGCATTGGAAGACCTTGCAGAACTGGTTGATATAGATTCTTTTTACAATACAAAAGGCGAACTGACTGTTAGTGTTGGAACCCACACTTTGGTTCAGCATGAATATTTCAAAGATTTAAGAGTAGAATTGAAGAATTCAGAGCTTGGCAGTACTGTAACAGGAACTGACCATAAAGGCTATCCGGAATATTCAGATAACCCAGAAGTAGCTACAGCAGTATTAGATCATACAGTTTCACTGAACAATGTTACTGTTACTGTTTCTCAAGTTGCGAAAGCTCATTCCCAATATTCATTTCTTACTTATCACCCATTAACGGGGCCTCTTTCTGATTTTGGAATTACAAGCGGCTCTTTTGTAATTAATGGCAGAGGTTTTTATCTTGATGCAGAACATACTACTATGAAAGATTTGGCTAAGACCATTAATGAGGCAAATCTTGGTATAGAAGCTCATATTAACGAATCTGGGCAGTTGATTATGAATGCTACTCAGACAGGAACAGCTAATAAGATTTGTACAACAGATGGAACAAGTAATCTTTTCAAAGTCTTGAATCTTCAGGACCATGTTAAGGCTCAGGATTGTATCTTCAATTTCGGTGACAAAGAATATGTTACTCAGGGTAATGAAGTTTCTGTTATTGATGGAGTAACCATTACACTTAAAAAAGTTGGTGTTGCCACTATGGATTTGCGCCCGACTATTACTGGTGGTAAGCTTAAAGCTTTGCTTGAAACAAGAGATGGAGATATTCAAACTCTTATAGACGGTTTCAATAAACTTGCCTATTCAATCATGACAGAAACCAACTCTATTCACAGAATTGGCTACGGTCTAGACGGTCAAACAAATAGAAATTTCTTTACTTATTATCAATCTGGTGACCCAAACAGTCCTTATAAAGAATGTATTGCAAATATGTCGTTGGAAGACTTTATCACAAGAGATCTTACTACAATCGCTTGTGCTGGCGGCAGTTTCATAAATGAAACCGACAGACTCCCGACTTTCAATGGTGTTGGTGATGGTTCTAACGCAATTCTTATCGCTCAGTTAAAGCAGACTTGTTTCTTTAATGATGGAAAATCTACTTTCAATGATTACTATAACGAAATTGTTACTGCTCTTGCTGCTAAGAGCCAGAAAATGGAAAACGAACTGACTTACAGCACCAATATTATGACACAGCTTGAAAGTCAGCGTTCTGCTCAAGCTGGAGTTTCATTAGACGAGGAACTCTCTAACTTGATTAAGTTCCAGCACGCTTATAATGCTGCAGCCAAGTGCGTAACCACAATAGATGAAATGCTTGATAAAATCATCAATGGGATGATTTAAGCTTGAGTTGTTTGGCGTAAATGTTAATCAATTAGTTACATTATTAAGAAGTTCTCTCTAAAGCTCTCCCTTGAGGGAGAGAATTAAAGAGAGGGTGACCGAACTATAGCAAACCTTGTTTAGCGATAGCGTATAAATAAAGCCAAAGAACAAGAGTTTACTATAATTACTTCACCCCTCAGTCAGACATTCGTCTGACAGCTCCCCTCAAGTGGAGCCTTTAGAAATCACAATCTCTTATCTCTAAAAACTGGATTGCCACGCCACTGCAATGCTTAGCATTGCAGCCCCCTCAGTCAGCAAGCTGACAGCTCCCCCACCATTCGTGGAGGAGCTTCAAAGGCTCGCAATGACGGATAGTAGATAAACGGTATAAGGAGCAAACAAAATGCGTATTACAAATCAGTGGGTTTACAATTCGTTTGTAAACCAGATTAATCGCAACAATACATCTTTAAGTGAGCTTCAGAGCAAAATAAGCTCAGGTAACAAATACCTCAGAGCTTCAGAAAATCCTGTAGACAATGCTCTGACTATGGAATACAGCTCCGAAATCAACGAAAACAAACAGTATGTCAGAAACATTGAACATACTAAAGATTGGTATAACACTACCGATTCTTCTTTAACCTCCTTGGAATCTATTATTCAGCGTATCAGAGAACTTGCCATCGAAGGCGCCACAGACACAACTGTTGAAATAGACAGAGATGCTATTGCAAAAGAAATTGACCAGCTTCTTTTAGAAGTAGTTAATATAGCTAACACTAAAGTTAATAATGAATATATTTTTGGTGGCAGTATTACCGATCAGAAGCCAATTACCTACGATATGGGGCAAGACCCCAGATATAATGCAAATATGGTCAATTATGCTCTGGGCGAATTCAGAGATAGAGTTAATATTACAAGCCCTGTAAATGTTCAATACCACGGCAATAATGTTAGAATGACTTCTCAGATTGATAATCATGCTACTATAGAAAAAAGCATTACGGGCTTAGAAATGTTCTTTGGCGTAGATTCTGCCGAAAAAATCAGCGGAACTCCGACTTTTTCCTATTCCTACCCACCAATAGAAAAGAGCACTTCAACCTGTGTTCTTAACAATGGGGAAGGGGTAGACAAAGGTTTAATCTATATTACCGATGCTGCTGGCATAGACCATAAGATTGACTTGACCACAGCTCATACTATTGATGACGTAATCGGAATCATAAACGATTCTCGTTCTTTTGTAGCCGGAATCGAAGAGGTTCCATCAGACACAGCAGTTTCTTTGGGGATTTATAGAAATGCTGGGCAGTCTGATTTGCTTATAGGGCTTTCTGACCCGGCTATGCGTTCCGAATATACTAATTTAACTGATTTAAACAATGGTCTTGGTATTGCAGAAGGTTACTTAAATCTCAACACCAGAGACGGTAATAACTATCGTGTCAATGTAGAAGGCTGTACAACAGTAAAAGATGTTCTTGATGCAATCAACTCTTTGAATGGCGGAGCCGTTGTTAATGCCAGATTCGATATGATTAACAACCGTATCGAACTCAACGACCTCACTAACGGCAAAGGCGAATTTTCTGTCACTTCCATAAAAACTCAGCTTTATGTTAAAGACCTTCCTTCTCATGTTGCAGAAGATTACGGTATTTTGCAGAATGTTGGAACTGGCGATACGATGTATTCTTACTACGATAAATATATTCAGTATGAAGCAGACCCTTATGAGTTCGCCAATAATGGTGACGGCGTGGAAAACGGCTACATCAATATTACAGGTCATGACGGCAATACTACTACCGTAAAATTGGAAAACATCTATTCTCCTACCGAACTGATCGAAGCCATAAATACAGCAACAGGCGGCGCTCAGGTAGCATCATGGGATACCAATTCCAACAGACTAAAAATAGTCGATAACACTATTGGCACTGAAAGTTTTCAGATTACTGAATATGTTGGAACAGACCCAATCAAGATTCGTGAAAATACTACAATTGCAAATTCTTTGGGTTTGCTGAAATCTACTAAGGGCAATACTGTTATCGGCGATACTTTGACCAGTGTTGGCGGTGGTCTTGTAGATGAAACCACACTTCTTGAGGACCTTACCAACCCGCCTGACATTGGTTTCATTAAGATTACAGGTGCTGACAAGGTCGGATACCAGATTGATCTTTCTGGTTGCAAGACTGTTGGCGATGTTATAAAAGCAATTAACGATGATGATCACTTTGCTGCTTCCTGGGATGCTTCTGAAAGACGAATTGTAATTACCGACCCAAGAGCCGTTGGCGGCAACTTCGGTTTGTCTGTGGGTGAAAATACCAATACTGCTTATCAGCTTGGGTTTGTTAAGGGAGCCAGCAACTATCAGAACGATACTATTACTGGTCACCCTTTAACAGTTGCTTCTTTGCCAACTCTCGAAGGTTCTATAGATTTAGACCCTGTTTTGACAGAAGAAACCAAGCTTTCAGATCTTAATTCTAATAGGACCTGGAATACAAGTGGCGTTAACCTTGGTATTATCAGAATTACAGACAAGGCTGGACATTTCTCTGCAATAGACTTGCGTGGCTGTTCTACTGTAAAAGATGTTTTAAATAAGATTAATGACCCGGAAAACGGAATCTACGTTGAAGCAAGAATTAATGCTGATAAAAACGGTATCGAAATAGTAGATAAAAATCATGGTGCCTCAGGCAAATTAGAAGTTATCGACTGTGACAGCACCTGTGCTTTCGACCTTGGCATTAAGGGAAGAACTGTAGATAATGTTCTTGTTGGAAAAGACTTAGACCCAGCCGTTACTAGAGACACGCTTTTGACTTCATGCGTTAATGGTAGTGTTCCTGCTGGCAAGGTTTATGTTCAGAGCGGTGAAAAATCTCTTGAAATAGATTTGACAGGTTGTCGAACCATCGGCGATGTTATGGATAAGCTTTCCAACACAGATTTGACTCTTCACTTAACTGCCTGGATTTCTGAAGATGGAAAGCACCTCAATCTGACTAATACTATTAATCAGCCTTATATAAAGGTAGTAGATATTTCTGGCGAACCAGCTACGGCTTCAGCACTTGGCTTAGGTAGTACTCAGTCTTTGTTCTCTACTCTTATGGATTTGAGAGATAATATGCTTAGGTGCGATGAATGGGCAGTTTCTAATATAAATCTTCCCCAGATTGATGAAGCCTTGGAAAGAATTTTGATAGTTCACGATGAAGTTGGGGCAAAGACCAACAGAGTTGATACTACCAAGACTAAGATTGAAAGCATCAACATGAATCTGAAGACAATGCTCACCAACGTTGAAGATATTGATATGACAGAAGCCATCATTCAGATGTCAGGATGGGAAACCACTTATCAGGCTTCGTTGCAAGTCGGAGCTCGTCTGATGCAGACCTCGCTCTTAGATTTCCTTTGATACTACATAAGAAAAAGCTGGCTTAAAGCCAGCTTTTTTTATGCTCTTCTAAAGCCCCTACTTGATGTTTCTTCTTGAAGATGCTGCCCCACGATGGTGGGGAAGCTGTCAGCTTGCTGACTGAAGGGGGAGCAAAGCATAGCTTTGCGTAATTATAGAGCAGAGGAGCGGATAGTTTGCTTGTTCGACCTTATTCTCCTCCGCGGTCTCTGTTAATTTGTACCTACGAATAGACTTTGAGGGAACGAGCCTTGTGCGGAGAATAGAAGGTCTCGCGTCTACTGTCCGCTC